>CAMLNW010000087.1 GCA_946481495.1 uncultured Actinomycetes bacterium | reverse complement strand
GCGCAGAGCGCCCGCACCCGCGCCGGCGTCAGCTCGAACGGCAGCGCTTGCGCCTCGACGATGGCGTAGTCGTTCCCGAGCGCGTTCCACTTCTCGAACTTCACGGCGCGGGACTCTACGTGAGGCGTCGCTCCAGGCTCACGGCCGCTTGCGGTGCCCCTTGAACGAGATCACCTGCTGGAAGGTCGGCCGGTTGGTCCAGCGCATCGTGTTGTTCGGGCCGAGCAGCCCCGGCAGGAAGACGATCCGCTCGGCGTTGGCGTCGGAGCGCCAGGCCGCCGGATTGGCGCCCTGGGTCGCGGCCAGGCCGTCGGCGGCCTGCTTGACGGCCGCCCACAACGACGTGCGACATGCCGTCAGATTGCCGCCACCGCAGTAGCGGCGGCTGAAGCGGCCGCTGACCTTGCGCCCGAGTTGATTGCGCAGGTCCTTGTCGACGTAGCCGTACCAGCCGGAACCGTACGAGCTGCCCTGCGAGCTGGCGGCGTCGTCGCGCTGGATGATCCGCGCCAGATCGGTCGTCAGCGGGCCGAGCACCGGCGACAGGACGGCGTCGGCGAGCCCGGTCCAGGCCCGGTCGAGCACGGCCGCGCCGGGATCGTCGATCGTCCCGTCGAGGTTGCGGTCGAGCCGGCTGGCGCCACGGCCGGACCAGGCGGTCACGAGGTCGGCCGCCTGCTGGGTCCGTGCGTCGGGCGCCGGTCCGCCGCGCAACACAGCGGCAATCTGCGGCCAGGCCTCGACGGCGCGCAGGTCCTGGGTGGCGGCGCGGTTCATCACGCCGATCAGCTGGTTGAGCCGCATCTTGCGCTTGAAGCCCTTGAACAGGTCGACACGGTGCACGGACCCGTAGCTGAACTCGTCGTCGGCCGCCCCGAAGCCAGCCGCCGGCTTGTTGTTCCAGTTGCGGATAACGCCGCTCGACGGGTTGATCGCCTGTGGGTGGCCGGCGCGCGACAGCCAGCCGCGCCACTCGTGGCTGCCGGTGCCCAGCGTCGGCAGGCTCGGATCGGTGCCGCGCGCCCGGATCGGCAGCCGCCCGGACGAGAAGAAGGCGACGTCGCGGTTGTCGGCGTAGTGCCAGTTGAAGGTGTACTCGACCTGATTCATCACCCGTGCGAAGTCGCGTGCCGAGCGCACGCGGTTGGTGTTGAGGTCGGCGAATCCGATCGCGCTCATCGGCTCGCGACCGCGTGTCGAGCGCTTGAGGGTCACGGCGTAGGGCCGGCCGCCAACCGTGACCGTCCCCGAGACAGGCCCGTGGACCGTCTGGCGGTAGACGATCTGGCGCGCCGGCTCGCCCCCGCCGGCGCCGAGCGTGCCGGCGTTGAAGCTGCCCATCGGTCGGCAGCGGCCCTTGTAGACGTAGCCGGTCGACGCACGAGTCGCCGGGCTGCCGTCGCCGTCGCCGTTGCAGAGCTGCTCGACGTACTGGTCGACGTTGTCCGAGCCCGATGACGTCGCGCTCCAGGCGTAGTCGCGCCCACGCCCGAGCAGGACGTAGAGCGAGACGCCCGGGAAGGCCGCCCCGCGTGCGTCGATACCGCCGCCGTGGAGGTCAAGCTCCATCAGGAACTGCGGGTAGAAGTAACCGACCTGTGGTCCCATCACCGCTAGCGGCCGGCCGTTGGCGGACCGCTTGCGCCCGACCAGCAGCGCGTTCGACATCTGCCTGCGCTGCTGGGTCTCGACCGTCGCCGCGCGGGCCGCCGCGGCGCTAACCGAGCCGGCGTCGACCACCCGCGAGCCGGGCGCGCTGCCGCTGCCGCCGGACGGGTACGGGAACCGCTTCGAGAGGGTGACCGGCGTCTCGGGGTCCTGCGCCTCGCGTAGGTCGCGCCAGACGCTCGTCCCGCCGCTCGCCCCGAGCCGCGCGCGTAGCGCGGACAGCAGCTGCGAGCTGCGCACCTCGTTGCCGCCGCCCTTGCCGAAGACGGCGCCGATCAGCGACGTGACCGCGAACAGGTCGGCGCGCTTCCACGGTCGCGCCGAGTTGCCGGTCGCGCGGTAGTACGCGTTGATCCCGGCCAGGTAGGAGTCGATGTCGCGCAGCACCTGACGGCCCTTGCGGCCGGCGCGGCGCAGCGGCTTAGCCTCGGCGTTGAGGAAGCGCTCAGTCGCGGCGCTCGGAGTGAACTGGCGCAGCGAGGTCGCCAGCGAAAACGCGTTGAGCCCCGGCACGTCGAGCGCGGCGATCCGCGCCGGACCGCGCACGGTCTCGATGAACAGACCGCGGTCCTGCGCGGTTACCCAACCGGCACCGAATGTCACCAGCGCCCGCGTCCGGCCGTGTACGTGCGGCACGCCGTAACGGTCGCGCCTGATGCTCAGCCCCTTGCGCGGCCGGATCGTCTTCCCCCCGCGCGGCATGTCGAACGCCGCCGACTTGAAGTAGCGCGTGATCGCCCCTGGCCCGACATTGCCCTGCAGCGGCGTCAGACCGTCGTAGAGCAAGATTTGATCGGTGCTGTTCGGCACTACCGGTACCGCGCCCGACTGCCCCGGTGGCAGCACGTTACGAACCGTCCCGCCGAAGTCCAGCGGCGCGGCGTTCGCGACCCCCGGCGCGGCGGCGAACGCCGTCAGCAGGCTGATCAGGAACAGGGGTAGGCAGGGCTTACGCAACGTGACGGTCTCCTCAACTCGTTCACGACGCCTCTCCGCCCTAGCGAGTATAGGAGCGTCTTCGTCTACCGCCGCAGTCGCGCATGAATCTCCGCCGCCGCCTGCTCTGGCGAGCGTTCGGTCATGTCGATTTGCCGCACGTTCGGCAGTTTGCGCATCCATGTCATCTGACGGCGCGCGTAGTTGCGCGACCGCTGCTTCATCCGGTCGATATCGCCCTCCAGCAGCTCTGAGAAGCCGAGCGCCTTGCGGGCGGTGTGCGAGGGACCTAGCGCTTGCGCGCGCCGAACCTCGTCCTCCGCGCCGGCTGCGACGATCGCGTCGACGCGGGCGTCGATCCGCCGGTAGAGCTGCTCGCGTTCCATCGTCAGCCCGAAGATCGCCGTCGGATGGCGCGTCTCCGGCGACCACAGCTCCGATGTCTCGGTGTTCGGCGGCACCTTCTCCAGCGACAGCTCCGCGAGCGCGGCGCGCAGGTAGAGACCGGTGCCGCCGAGGACGATCGGTTGCCGGCCAGCCCGCAGAGCTGCGTCGATCTCGGCGTGCGCGCGCGGCATGTAGTCGCCCAGGGAAAACGGCTCGCTGACGGGGACGATCCCGACCATGCGGTGCTCGAGCCGCTGCTGCTCCTCGGCGCTCGCGGTGCCCGTGAGGACCGACAGCCCTTCGTACACCTGCAGGGCGTCGCAGGAGATCGCGACGGGATCCTCCCCGCTCTCGCGCAGTCGATCCGCCAGCTCCAGCGCGACCGCGGTCTTTCCGACTCCCGTCGGCCCGAAGAGCGCGACTACCTGCGTCAAGCGCCTACGCGAGCGAGCAGCGACTCTTGCCCGGCGAGCGTCGTGCTCGTTGCCGACGTCACCTCGACCTGGGTCATCTCGCCCGGCAGCGCGAGGCCCTCGAAGTTGATCGTCTTGCCGTGGGTGGTGCGACCGCGAATCCTCGACGGATCGGTCCGTGACGGCCCCTCGACGAGAACCTCGACGGTGCGGCCGACGAACCGCTGAGCGCGCTCGGCGGCCAGTCGCTGGACCGCCTCGACCAGCCGCTCCATCCGCTCGCGCTTGACCGCGTGCGAGAGCTGGCCGTCGAGATCCGCGGCGGCCGTGCCGCGGCGCGGCGAGAAAATGAAGGTGAACGCCGAGTCGTACTTGACCGCCTCCACTACCTCCAGCGTCTCCTCGAACTCGGCATCGGTCTCGCCCGGGAAGCCGACGATGATGTCGGTCGTGATCGAGCAGTCGGGAACGATGTCGCGAATCAGCGCGACGCGGTCCATGTAGCGCTCGCGATTGTAGGTGCGGCGCATCGCCTTCAGGACGCGGCTGGAGCCGGACTGCAACGGTAGGTGGATGTGCGGGCAGATGCTCGGCAGGTCGGCGTGCGCACGGATCACGTCCTCGCGCATGTCCTTCGGGTGTGGGCTGGTGTAGCGGACACGGTCGATGCCGTCGATCGCGTCGACCATCGCCAGCAGCTCCGCGAAGGTCGCCTTCGCGCCGACCGGCAGATCGCGCCCGTAGGAGTTGACGTTCTGGCCGAGCAGCGTCACCTCGCGCACGCCGTCGGCGGCCAGCCGCTCGATCTCTGCGACGAGCTCGTCGGCGGGGCGCGAGACCTCGCGGCCACGTGTCGACGGGACGATGCAGTACGAGCAGACGCAGTTGCAGCCGACCGAGATCTGGACCCAGCCCTGGAAGTCGCGCTCGCGCTTCATCGGCAGGTGGCCGGTGAAGCCCTCGAATTCGAAGTAGCCCTGCGCGGTCAGCTGATCGCTGTTGAGGAACTCGGCGAGCCGGTGCACCTGGCCGGGGCCGAAGGCGACGTCGACGAACGGGAACTGCTCGAAGACCTTCTCCTTCATCGACTGCGACCAGCAACCGCCGACCCCGATGATCCGCGTCGGATCTTCGGTCTTGAGCCGTTTCGCCTCGCCGAGATGCCCGATGAAGCGCGAGTCGGCGGACTCGCGGATCGAGCAGGTGTTGAACAGGATCAGATCGGCATCGGCGCGCTCCGCAGACTGCTGATAGCCGAGTGAGTCGAGCATCCCCTTCATCCGCTCGGAGTCGTGCTCGTTCATCTGGCACCCGAAGGTCGTCAGGTGGTAGCGCCGCATCGCGCCAAAAGCTACTGACTAGCGGCGTTCAATGGGCGATTTCGGTGGCCCGGCTCTCGCGGATCACCGTGACCTTGATCTGCCCCGGGTATTCGAGCTCTCGCTCTACCTCGCGGGCGATCTCGCGCGAGAGGATCGTGGCACCGTCGTCGTCGATCTCCTCGGGCTTGACGATCACGCGCAGCTCCCGTCCGGCGTGCATCGCGTAGACCTTCTCGACGCCGGGATGGCGCGCGGCGACGCCCTCGAGGTCGTGCAGGCGGGCGACGTAGTCCTCGAGCGAGTTGCCGCGGGCACCGCGCCGTGCGCCCGAGAGTGCGTCGGCGATCTGGACGATCACCGCCTCGACGGTCTGTGGCTCGACCTCGTTGTGGTGAGCCTCGATCGCATGGGCGACGGCGTCCGACTCGTCGTAGCGGCGCGCGAGCTCCGCCCCGACGATCGCGTGCGGGCCGTCGATCTCGTGCGAGACCGCCTTGCCGATGTCGTGCAGCAGCGCGGCACGGGCGGCGATCTTCGGATTGGCTCCGAGCTCTGCGGCGGTCAGCGCGGCGAGCCGTGCGCTCTCGATCGAGTGCTCGAGCACGTTCTGGCCGTAGCTGGTGCGAAAGCGCAGCCGGCCGAGCAGTCGCGTCAGCTCAGGATGAACAGTGCCGACGCCGGCTTCGAGCTCGGCCTGCTCGCCGAGCTCGACGATGCGGCGGTCCAGTTCGGACTTCGCCTGGCCGTAGGCCTCCTCGATCCGCGCCGGATGGATTCGCCCGTCGGCGAGCAGCTTCTCGAGTGTCAGGCGCGCGATCTCGCGGCGCACGCCGTCGAAGGCTGAGAGGACGACCGTTCCCGGCGTGTCGTCGATGATCACATCGACGCCCGTCAAGGTCTCGAACGCGCGGATGTTACGTCCCTCGCGGCCGATGATGCGGCCTTTCAGCTCGTCTGAGTCGAGCTGGATCGAGGTCACAGTTCCCTCGGCGGCGTGCCCGCTTGCGAGCCGCTGCATGCAGGTCGCGAGGATGCTCCGGGCGCGGCGCTCGGCGTCGTGGCGCGTTTCATCCTCGACCCGGCGGATCAGCCGTGCACGCTCGTGGCGAAGCTCGTCCTCGAGCTCCGCGATCAGCGCCTGGCGCGCTTCGGGGACGGTGAGGCCAGATACGCGCTCCAGTTCGCGCAGGTGGCGCTGACGGCTGTCCTCGAAAGCCGCCTGGGCGCCTTTGATCTCACGCTCGCGGTCCCGCAGCTGTCGCTCGAGATCGTCGAACTCGTCGCGCTGGATGGGATTGTCAGCGACCGGCGCCTTGTGGGGCTTGCCATGGCCTGGCCGACGACTGGTCTGGGGTCCTACTGCCGGTGCGCCGTGGACAAGCGCCGGCCGCCGGCGAAGCCGTGGCGCGGCAAGTACGACCACCCCCGAAACAGTAGCTGCGACCAGTGCCGCCAGCAGGATCTCCATCGTGCAATCTCCTTAGCTCGACCAGCTTTCGGCCGCTTGGAGACTCAGGGTAGTGACGATGTTGGCGCGCCGCAAACATAGGCTTACCGGATGGATAAGCCCGTGACCCCTGCTACGCCCACTTGTCTATTCAGCTGAATGCGCCCTGACCGCCGCATAGGCCAGCTCAGGGGCGTATCCCTTGCGCACGAGCATTCGCCAGGCACGATCGCGCGACCGGTCGTCGGCCGGTGGCTCACGGACCTTGTCGGCGAGCAGCGCCAGTGCGGTGTCGAGCTCGTCCTCTTCGTCCTGCGCCGCCAACGTCTCCTCGACTAGATCGGGCGCGACACCGCGGCGTAGGAGCTCGCGTTCGATTCGCTCAGAGCCCCAGAACGCGAGTGTTCGCTTGTCCTCGGCGAGCCGTTGCGCGAAGCGCGCATCGTCGAGGAAGCCCCCTTGCGCGAGCTCGGCGATCGCGCCGTCGATGGCGGCGGGCTCGACCAGCTTGCCCTCGAGGTAGCCACGTAGCTCCCCGACCGTCCGGTCGCGCCGATTCAGCGCCTTGTAGGCGAGGTCGAGCGCCCGCTGCTCGTCCGTCATCGGCTCGCTCAGGCGGCCTCGCGGACCTCTCCGGTCTCCGGGTCCACTCCGGCTGGCGGCTCGACGGCCGCGATCGGCGCTTCTTGTCCGATGCCGACGGCGGCGTAGATCTTCTGCTCGATCTCGTCCATCAGCTCGGGGTTCTCGCGCAGGTAGCCCTTGGCGTTGTTGCGCCCCTGGCCGAGTCGCTGGTCGCCGTAGGAGAAGAACGAGCCCGACTTCTGGACGATGTCGTGCTCGATGCCGAGGTCGAGGATGCAACCGGCGGTCGAGATCCCCTGGCCGTACTCGATATCGAACTCCGCCTGGCGAAATGGCGCCGCAACTTTGTTTTTCACGACTTTGACGCGGACCCGGTTGCCGACCGCCTCGGTGCCCTCCTTGAGCGTCTCGATCCGCCTGATGTCAAGCCGCTGCGACGAGTAGAACTTCAGCGCGCGACCGCCCGGCTGGGTCTCCGGCGAGCCGAACATCACGCCGATCTTCTCGCGGATCTGGTTGGTCAGGAGGCAGAGCGTGTTGGCACGGTTGAGGTTGCCGGCGAGCTTGCGCATCGCCTGGCTCATCATCCGCGCCTGCAGGCCAACGGTCTGGTCGCCCATCTGACCCTCGAGCTCGACCTTCGGCGTCAACGCGGCGACCGAGTCGATCGCGACGACGTCGATCGTGCCCGAGCGGATCAGCATGTCGGCGATCTCGAGCGCCTGCTCGCCGTAGTCGGGCTGGGAGACCAGCAACTCGTCGACGTCGACGCCGATCCGCTTCGCGTAGACCGGGTCCATCGCGTGCTCAGCGTCGATGAAGGCGCAGATGCCGCCACGCTTCTGGGCCTCGGCGAGCACGTGGTAGACGAGCGTCGTCTTGCCCGAGGACTCCGGACCGAAGACCTCGACGATGCGGCCCTGCGGCAGGCCGCCGACGCCGAGTGCGAGATCGAGCGACAGGGCGCCGGTCGGGATCGCCTTGACGCGCACCTGGGCGCTCTCGTCGCCCATCTTCATGATCGCGCCCTCGCCGTGATCCTTGCGGATCTGCGCCAGCGCGCTGTTCAGTGCTGCGTCGCGGGCCTTGGCGGCCTTCTCCTGCTCCTTGTCCATGACGATCTCCTCTGGTTCCACGAAGTTCCCGAAACGGGAGACCAGAGGCTAGGCGGGCGATCGGACGACGAACATGCGTTCGTGCAACAGCTCTGTCACGGGAGGGTTACGGGCGACCCCTCCAACAGGCGACGGAGCAGATGCAGGGCCACGGTAGTCGAACGATCGCGGACGTCGGCGCGGTCTCCAGGCAGCCGGATTCCGCGCACGATCGCCTCGCCAGCGGCCGCCTTGACGCACCAGAAGACCGTCCCGACTGGCTTCTCCTCGGTTCCGCCGTCCGGCCCCGCGATTCCCGTCACGGAGATCGCGAAGTCGGAGCCGAAACGCTCCAGCGCGCCGTCGGCCATCGCCTCTGCGACCTCGCCCGAGACGGCGCCGTGGCGTTCGATCAGCTCGGGATCGACACCGAGCAGCTCCGACTTCGCCTCGTTCGAGTAGGAGACCACCCCACCGAGGAATCGCCCCGACGAGCCCGGCCGCTCGGTCAGTCGTGCCGCCAGCAGCCCGCCGGTGCACGACTCGGCGACGGCGAGCTGGCGCTCGCCGAGCAGGTCATCGACCCGCTCCTCGATCGAGGAGCCGTCTGTCGAGAAGAGCGTGTCGGCATGGCGATCGGCGATCAGCGCGGCCAATGCCTCCCAGGCAGCGCCCGCGCCCGGCTCGTAGCGCGTCACGACCTCGACCTCGCCGCGGCGCAAGCAGGTCGTGATCTCGAGCGCGTCGAACTGCTCGATCTCCTGCTCGGCGACGCGCAGCGTCTCAGCGATCTCCGACTCGGGGATCCCGAACAGGCGCAGCATCGTCTGCTCGTAATCGGTCGCGCGCTCGAGCACGGCCTGGAACGGCTCGGACGCCAGTACGGCCGGCCACATCGCGTGCAGCTCGCGCGGCGGGCCGGGTAGCACGACGACCGCCGGCAGACCGTTCCCGGCGGGAACGACCATTCCCGGCGCAGTCCCGGCCGGCTCGATCGTCGTCGCCCCCTCCGGCACCTGCGCCTGCTTGCGGTTGGCCGCGCGGACCGCCTCCGGATCGACGTTCGGCCAGCGCTTCATCAGCGGCGCCACGATCGCCGCTATCCGCTCGGAGAGCGCCTCGTCAAGCGCCAGTGGACGTCCGCTGACACGCGCGACGATCTCGAGTGTCAGGTCGTCGGCCGTCGGGCCGAGACCGCCACTCGTGAAGATCACGTCGACGCCCTGATCGGCCATGAAGCGCAGCTGCGCCTCCATGTCCTCGGTCCGATCGCCGCAGATCGTGATGTGCGCGAGGTCGACGCCGATCTCCCGAAGACGATCGGACAGCCAGGGCCCGTTGCGGTCGCGCACGCGCCCGGTCAGCACCTCGGTGCCCGTCACCACGACGCCGGCGCGGGCGCTCATGCGCAGGGCGCCTCGGCGGCGTCGAGCTCGGTCGATCCGTCGCGGCTCAGATCGAGCGCGATCGGCTCGGCACTCTCCTGGATCGCCACCGGCTTGCCGTTGAGCGTGACCGCCGCCGACCGCTTGCCGAGGTTGATCCGTACCTGCTGCGGATTACGGAAGGTCTGTGCCGCGTCGAGCGTGTTCTCGAAGACGATCGGCGTACCGGAACCGTTGTCGACGCAGACGTAGGTCGGCTCGATCGGGGCGATCCTGACGTCGACGCCGGCAGGCGTTGGCCGGGTCTGCTGTTGCTTGCGCTGCGGTTGCTGCTTCTTGACGGTCGTCGTTGGTGTCCTCGCTGCCTGGTTGCTGCCCCCGCCCGAGTCGTCCTCGCCACCCGTCAGGCCGAGCACCAGCAGGAAGCCGACCATCGAGGCGGCGATGATCAGCCGCTCGCCGTCGAGCCCGCACGGGACGAGGGCATCCGCGACGGCTCGACCCCGGAGAAGCTGGCTGCGCTGCCCACGCCATTCCGCGCCGGTGGCAGCGTCACGGCAGGCAACGCCTCGGGCGTGAACGACGGCGCCTGTGCGCTGCTGCTCGCCAGCGAGTCGGCGGCGGCACGCCACGGCCTGGTGCCGCGAGCGCGGCCTGGAACCAGCGCAGCGCGGCCTCATCGTCTTTGCGGTTG
>CAMLNW010000086.1 GCA_946481495.1 uncultured Actinomycetes bacterium | reverse complement strand
GAGATCGGCGAAGAGGTGGAGAACATCGCCAGAGCGGGTGGTGGAGGAGATGACGTCGTCGAGGCGGGCGTTAGAGGAGAGGGCGACGAAGCCGTCGGAGGCGGGGGAGCGCTCGATCGGGGCGTCGCGCTCCTCGAGCTCGGGAACCAGTGCCAGCGCGTGGCGGCGCTCCTCCTCGATGGTGGCGGCGAGGCGTTTGAGCTGGGGGTCGGCGGGGAGGAGGAGGAAGCTCATCTGGCGGGAGGGGGTGGGGGTGCGGCGGACGAAGCGGCCGACGACCTGGCGGAAGAAGAGCTCGGTGCGGGCGGCGGTGGCGTAGACGCCGACGCGCAGGCGGGGGATGTCGACGCCCTCGCTGACCATCAGGACGGAGACGAGCCAGCGATCGGAGCCGGAGGCGAAGCGCTCGATCGCGGCGGAAGCGCCGGGGTCGTCGGAGGTGACGACGGCGGGCTGCTCGCCGGCGATCGTCCCGAGGCGGCGGGCAATCTGGCGTGCGTGCTCCTTGTCGGCTGCGACGACCAGGCCGCCGGCGTCCGGATGGCCGGTCGTGCGACACTCGGTCAGCCGCTCGTCGGCGTCGCGCAGGACCTGCCCGATCCAGTCGCCGTTGGGATCGAGCGCGGTGCGCAGCCGCCGCGCGGCCTCCTGGCGGGGGAGGACGACGTCGAAGTCGAAGCGGCGCGTCTCGCCGTCGGAGACCCACTCCATCTCGCCGCCGTAGGTGAGGAAGGTAATCGGCCGGCAGACGCCGTCGACGAGCGCGTCGGTGTAGGAGTACGAGTAGTCGGCCGCGCTGAGCGAATCGTCGTCGTAGCGGACCCACGGAATCGCGGTGTTGTCCGAGCGGAACGGCGTTCCCGACAGCAGCAGCCGGAACCCGGCCCCGCCAAACGCCAGCTCCGCGCTCTGGCCCCATGCCGCCAACTCGCCCATATGGTGTGGCTCGTCGGCAATCAGCAGCGTCCGCCGCGCCGCCGTCGCCGCCCGGTGGACCTTCGGCCCGGCCGCAACCGTCTGGTAGGTCACCGCCACGCCATGACGGTCCCTCGGCTCCGGCCCGTCGGCGTTTGGCCGGTTCGGCTCCAGCTCGATCCCGTACCGACCGGCGTCCGCTGCCCACTGCTGGCAGATGTGTGTCGTCGGCGCCGCGATGCAAACCCGCGACACCAGTCCCCGTCGCAACAGCTCGTAGGCCACGCGTAGCCCGAACGTCGTCTTGCCCGCCGCGGGAGTCGCCGACGCTAGGAAGTCACCCCCCGGGGCCTCCAGCACGCGCTCCAACGCAGCCTGCTGCCACTCCCGCAGCGGCCGGTTATCCGGCCAGGAGGGGAGGGAGAGGGGAGGAGTAGAGACTGGGCGCGCTTCCATCGGGCGGCGGGACGATAGGCGTCCGGCCAGTCGGACACGACCCCACTGGTATCGTTGACTCGCGAGTCAATCTGGGCTCGCGGGAACCCCGAATGGCCTCTAGCACCGCCACCGAGCAGGACGTGCGCCATCTTCGGCGCGCGGTCGAGCTGGCCGGAAACGCACGCGGCAGCACGTCGCCAAATCCACTCGTCGGTGCCGTCATCGTCAAGGACGGCCGCACGATCGGCGAGGGGTTCCACGCCCGTGCCGGTGAGCTGCACGCCGAGCGGGTGGCGCTGGCCGCCTGCGGCGAGGACCCCGCCGGCGCGACGCTCTATGTCTCGCTCGAGCCCTGCTGTCACGAGGGACGCACACCGCCCTGCACCGAGGCGATCGTTGCCGCGGGCATCGGTCGCGTGGTCGTCGCCTCCGACGATCCGACCGAGAAGGCCGCTGGCCGTGGCCTCGGCATCCTGCGCGACGAGGGAATCGCTGTCGAGGTCATGGATGGCGACATCGCCGAGACGGCGCGCCTGCTCAACCAGCCATTTCGCAAGCACGCCCGCACCGGTCGGCCGCTCGTGATCTTCAAGTCGGCGATGACTCTCGATGGCAAGGTCGCGACGCGCAGCGGCGACTCGCAGTGGATCTCGGGCGAGTCGAGCCGGGCTCGCGCTCACCGCTGGCGCGCCGAGTGCGACGCCGTCGCTGTCGGCATCCACACCGCCACCCAGGACGACCCGCTGCTGACAGCGCGGATCGAGGGGGTCGATCGCCAGCCGCGGCGCATCGTCTTCGACTCCGAGGCTAGCCTGCCGCTCGACTCGCAGCTCGTGGCCAGCGCTGCTGAGGTCCCCGTCATCCTCGTCTGCTCGCGCGCCGCCAAGCGGACTGCCACTGACGCACTGCACAACGCCGGTGTCGAGGTGATCGTGACGACCGGCGAGAACGAGGCCGCGCGTGTCTGCTCGGCGCTCGACGAGCTCGGAGCGCGCGACGTCCAGTCGCTGCTGCTCGAGGGCGGTCCACATCTCGCCGGCGTATTTCTCGAGGCCGGCGAGATCGACGAGGCGCGGATGTTCGTCGCGCCGCTGTTCGCCGGTGGTCGGGAGGCGCGCGCCGCGATCGAGGGCGAGGGCGTCGAGACGATCGACGACGCGGTCCGCGCCGTCGCCAGCGAGGTCGAGCGGATCGACGATGACGTCCTGATCACCGCGCGGCTGAGGGAGTGGTGAGCTGATGTTCACGGGGCTCGTAGAGGCCACCGGGACCATCGCGGCGATCGAGAAGCTGGGTGAGGGCGCTCGGCTGTCCGTGTCGACGCCGCTCGCCGCCGAGTTGGCTGATGGCGACTCAGTCGCTGTCAATGGTGTCTGCCTGACGGCACGTGGCTCCGGGACGGACTCGTTCGCCGCGGACGTGATGGCCGAGACGCTGCGCCGCTCTTCGCTCGGCCCGCTCGTGGCCGGCGACGAGGTCAATCTCGAGCTGCCGGTCCGCGCCGGCGGCAGGCTCGGCGGCCATGTCGTCCAAGGCCACGTCGACGGCGTCGGCACCGTTGTCGCGACCACCGACGAGGGCTTTGCGCGCGTGGTTCGCGTGACGGCCGGCGATGACCTGCTGCGCTACATCGTCGAGAAGGGCTCGATCGCGATCGACGGCGTCTCGCTGACCGTGTCGGCGGTCGACGACGAGGCATTCGAGGTATCGCTGATCCCGGAGACGCTCGAGCGGACGACGCTCGGCGCGTTCGAGCCTGGACGCAACGTCAATCTTGAGGTCGACGTGCTCGCGAAGTACGTCGAGAAACTCGTGAACCGGACCGTGGAGGCGCCGTGAACACCACCCAGTTCAGCACGATCGAGGAGGCGCTCGAGGACGTTCGCGCCGGCAAGATGGTCGTCGTCGTCGACGCCGAGGACCGTGAGAACGAGGGTGACCTCGTGCTCGCCGCGCAGTTCGCGACGCCCGAGAACGTCAACTTCATGGCCAAGGAGGCGCGCGGCCTGATCTGCCTTGCGCTGACCCCGGAGCGCTGCGACGAGCTCGGCCTCGACCTGCTGCCGGCGAAGAACGAGTCGGCGCTCGGGACGGCCTTCACGACGACGATCGAGGCACGTGATGGCGTCACGACCGGGATCTCCGCCGACGACCGTGCGCGCACGATCCAGGTCGCCGTCGACCCGTCGAGCAAGCCCGAGGACCTCGTCCAGCCGGGTCACATGTTCCCGCTCAAGGCGAAGGGCGGCGGGGTGCTCGAGCGCACCGGCCATACCGAGGCGTCGGTCGACCTGGCGCGGCTGGCCGGCCTCAATCCGGCCGGTGTGATCTGCGAGATCCTCAACGACGACGGCACGATGGCGCGCGTCCCGGACCTGACCGGCTACTGCGAGCGCCACGACCTCAAGCTGATCACGATCGCCGATCTGATTGCCTATCGCCGCCGTCACGACAAGCTCGTCGAGCGCGTCGTCGAGACTGGCCTGCCGACCGCCTTCGGCGAGTTCCGCGCCGTCGGCTTCCGCTCGCTGGTCGACGACAAGCACCACATGGCGATGGTCAAGGGCGAGGTCGATGGCGTAGACGACGTGCTCGTCCGCGTCCATTCGGAGTGCCTGACCGGTGACGTCTTCCACTCGCTGCGCTGCGACTGCGGCCAGCAGCTCGAGGACGCGCTCGCGCGGATCGAGCAGGAGGGCGCTGGTGTGCTGCTCTACCTCTCGCAGGAGGGGCGTGGCATCGGCCTGCTGAACAAGCTGAAGGCCTACAAGCTCCAGGAGCAGGGGCGCGACACCGTCGAGGCCAACCTCGAGCTCGGCCTGCCTGCCGACCTGCGCGACTACGGCATCGGCGCGCAGATCCTTGTCGACCTCGGCCTGACCTCGATTCGCTTGCTGACCAACAATCCCAAGAAGATCGTCGGCCTCGAGGGCTACGGGCTGCGCGTCAGCGACCAGATCCCGATCCAGCACCAGGCGAACCCGCACAACGAGGAGTACCTGCGCACCAAGGCAAACAAGATGGGCCACCTGCTGCACCACCAGGGGCTCGCGCTCGACGAGGAGATGATCGCCGAGGAGCGCCGCGCGGATCGCAAACGCGACGAGGGCGGCAGCAGTGTCTGAGCCACGCTGGGCGATCGCCGTCGGGCGGTTCTACGAGGACCTCGCCGAGCGGCTCGTCGCAGGGGCGCAGGGAGTCTTCGCCGAGGCGGGGGGCACCGTGGAGATCCACGACGTTCCGGGGGCCTTCGAGCTGCCGCTGGCGGCCAAGTACCTCGCCGAGTCCGGCGCCGACGGCGTTGCCTGTCTCGGTGCCGTGATCCGCGGCGAGACCGACCACTACGACTTCGTCTGCTCCGAAGCGGCCTCCGGCATCTCGCGCGTGTCGCTCGACACAGGCGTTCCATGCGCGTTCGGCGTCCTGACCGTCGACAACATGGACCAGGCGCTCGCGCGCACAGGCGACGGCAAGCGCCATCAGGGCGAGGATGCGGCCCGCGCAGTCGTCCGGATGGCCCAGATGCGTGCTAGCCTGCCCGGCCGTGCCTAAGGTCTGTTACTCATGCGGCAAGGGCCCTGCCTTCGGACAGAGCCGTAGCCATTCGATGGTCGCCACCAAGCGGCGCTTCAACCCGAACCTGCAGAAGGTCCGGATCGACATCAAGGGCACGCCTTCGCGTGAGTACGTCTGCACCCGGTGCTTGAAGGCCGGCAAGATCACCAAGGCTGCCTGAAGTCCGCGAAACCCCGCCGGTCGGCGGTGTAGAAAGCTTCTGTGCCTGACGAGAGCCTGATTCGCTTCAGACGTGTCGTCGCCGCGTCGCTCGCCGAGCTGGAGAGCAGGCGCGACGAGGTCAACGATCTCAATGTCTTTCCGGTCGCCGACGGCGATACCGGCGACAACATGGCGATGACGATGCGCGCCGTGATGGACGAGCTCAACGTCCTCAACGGGCAGCCACTCGACGGCGTCGGTCGCGAGGAAGTGGTCTCGGCTGTCGCTCGTGCTGCACTGCTCGGCGCGCGTGGCAACAGCGGCGTGATCCTGTCGCAGATCGTTCGCGGCGCCGCCGAGGAGCTCGCCTCCCGTCCCGGCGAGCTGGTCGACCCCGTTCTCGTCGCAGCCGCGTTCGCGCGCGCCGCCGACGCGGCCTACGCATCGGTCCGCAACCCGGCCGAGGGGACGATGCTCAGCGCCGTGCGCGCGATGGCGCACCGCGTCGCACGGGACATCGCCCACATGGACACGCAACGGCTCGGCCCCGACGCGACCGCCGAGGAGCAGGACGCGCTGATCGCCGACGTGCTCGAGCGTGCGCTCGAGGCCGCCAAGGAGGCAGTCGACAGGGGTCCCGAGCAGCTCGCCGTGCTCAAGGAGGCCGGCGTCGTCGATGCCGGCGCCTATGGACTGACGGTGATCGTCGCCGGGGTCGTCGCGGCGCTGCGCGGACAGCAGCAGATCGAGCTCGCCCACCACGAGCCGGCGCGCGCCATCCACGCGACCCAGCACGAGTCCTCGACCTACCGCTACTGCACCAACTTCGCCATCACGGGCATGGAGATCGACGGGCAGTCGCTGGTTCCCGCGCTCGAGCGGATCGGCGACAGCGTGCTCGTCGTCGGCGACGCGCGCGCGCTGCGCGTCCACGTCCACACCGACTCGCCCGACGACGCGGTTGCCCTGTTCGCCGAGCATGGCGAGGTATCGCGACTCGAGGCCTCCGACATGCGCGAGCAGGTCGCCGATCGCAACGCGCGGCTAGCGGCCGGTCCGGCGGCCGTCTGCGCAGTCGTCGCGGTAGCCACCGGCGCGGGCATGCACGCGCTCTACCGCGAGCTCGGAGTCGAGGTGCTCGAGGGCGGGCCGACGATGAACCCGTCGACCGCCGAGCTGCTCGAAGCGATCGATGCGGCGGACGGGCGCGAGGTGCTCGTGCTGCCGAACAGCCCGAACGTGATCATGGCTGCCGAGGAGGCGGCGAAGCTGGCCGAGCGGACGGTGCGTGTCGTGCCGACACGGGCGCAGCAGGAGGGGCTGGCGTCGCTGCTGGCCTTCGACCCGAACCAGGACGCTTCCGTCAACGCCGCGGCCGTCGCCGCGGCCTCCGACGAGCTCGCCGTCGGCGGCGTCGCGGAGGCGGCGAAGGACGACCCCGACGGCCGCTTCGCGGTCGGTGACGCGGTCGGCTACCGGGGTGACGAGCTAGTCGCGTGGGGCGATCCAGCGGAGACCCTGGCCGCCACGCTCGGCGCGCTGGCCGAGGGCGCCGAGCTCGTGACCTGCATCGCTGGTGCGGCAGCTCCGCTCGGAGAGGACGCTGTCGCCGCCGCGCTGCCCGGTGACGTTGAGCTCGACTACCACGACGGCGGACAGCCCGCCTGGTGGTGGCTGTTGTGCGCCGAGTGACTTGAAGGCGTTTGCCAGCATCGACGAGCTGGCCCCGACGGCTGCGACCGTGCGCTCGATTCCGCGGCCGAGCCTGCTGGCCGAGCCGTTGCAGGTCGGCAAGCAGCAGGCGAAGGGACTGGCCGCGCTCGGGATCGCGACGCATGGCGATCTGATCGAGCACCTGCCGCACACGCACCGCGACCGTCGCGAGGTGCGCGGCGTCGCGGCGATCGGCGTCGGGGAGGAGGCGACTGTTGCGGTCACTGTTCGCGACGTCAAAGTCCGGCCGACCCGGCGCCGCGGCCTCAAGAAGATCGAGGCGCACGTCTTCGATGAGACGGGGCCGATGCTCGCGGTCTGGTGGAACCAGCTGTCGATCCCGCGCAAGTTGCCGCCGGGAACGCCGGTCTTGCTGCACGGCAAGCGCAAGCGACGCAACGAGTTCGCGGTCTCTGACTACGAGCTGATCGGTGGGGGCGAGGCTCCTGTCCATACCGTCGGGCTGGTGCCCGTGCACCCCGCGACACACGGGCTTGAGCCGGCGGCGCTGCGCGACCTCGTGTGGAAGGACTACAAGTTGATTCGCCACGTCGTCGAGTCGCTGCCGGCGGCGCTGCGGGTCGCCGAACGGCTCCCGGACCGCTCGGCGGCGATCGCCGCGGCGCACTTCCCTGACGGCGAGTACGAGGCCGCCGAGGCTCGCAGGCGGCTCGCGTTCGAGGAGCTGTTCCTGCTTCAGCTCGCCGTCACCGGACGGCGGCGGTCGCGGCGCGGCCGTCGCGAGGCGGCGCCGCTGGAGGCGACGGGCGAAGTCGTCGACCCGTGGCGTGCCGCGCTTCCGTTCGAGCTGACCGGCGACCAGCGACGCGCCTGCGCGGAGATCGACGCCGACCTTGCCAAGCCGCGGCCGATGCAGCGGCTGCTGATGGGCGAGGTCGGTAGCGGCAAGACCGCCGTCGCGCTCGCAGCGATGCTGCGCGCGGTCGAGAATGGCCGCCAGGCGGCGCTGATGGCGCCGACCGAGACGCTCGCCGAGCAGCACCTCGCGACGATCGACAGCCTGCTCGGCGGGACCGTTCCGGTCGAGTTGTTGACCGGCTCGACGACGGCGGCGCGTCGCCGCGACCTGCTCGCGCGGCTGGCGTCCGGCGAGCTGGCGCTGGTCGTTGGCACCCACGCGCTGATCGAGGACAGTGTCGAGTTCCGCGAGCTCGCGGTCTGCGTCGTCGACGAGCAGCACCGCTTCGGCGTTCGCCAACGGGCGGCGCTCGACGCCAAGGCGCCCGGCGAGCTCGCGCCGCACGTCCTGCACATGACCGCGACGCCGATCCCGCGCACGCTTGCGCTGACCGTCTACGGCGATCTCGACGCGACCGTCCTGCGCGAGCTGCCGGCGGGGCGGCGTCCCGTCGAGACGTTCGTCGTCGACGGCACGCGTGCCCGGGCGCGCGCCTACGAGCGGATCCGCGAGGAGATCGCCGCCGGCCGCCAGTGCTTCGTCGTCTGCCCGCTCGTCGAGGAGTCGGAGACGCTCCAGGCCAAGGCCGCCACCGCCGAGGCCGACCGTCTCGCACGCACCGAGTTCGCCGACCACCGCGTCGCGCTGATCCACGGCCAGATGCCGGCGGCCAAGAAGCAGGAGGCGATGCGCAGCTTCGCCGCCGGCGACGCCGACGTGCTTGTCGCGACCAGCGTCATCGAGGTCGGCATCGACGTGCCCAACGCGACCGTGATGCTGATCGAGGCCGCCGACCGCTACGGCCTCTCGCAGCTCCACCAGCTGCGCGGCCGCGTCGGTCGCGGCGGCCACGCCTCGCTCTGCATCCTCTTCGGCGATCCCAAGCTCCCACGCTTGATGGCGCTGGCCAACGAGCGTGACGGCTTCCGGCTCGCCGAGATCGACCTCGAGCTGCGCGGAGCGGGGGAGGTGCTCGGAACGCGCCAGTCCGGTCTGCCCGAGTTCCGCGTCGCGCGGCTGCCCAACGATCAGGAGCTGCTCGAGCGCGCCAAGCTGCGCGCCGACGAGCTACTCGCCGCCGACCCGCGACTCAAGCTGCCGGAGAACGGCCTCCTGCGAGCCGCCGTCGTCGGGCACTTCGGCTCCGACCTCGACCCGATCCCGGCATGAGGGTCGTCGCCGGCGAGCTGCGCGGCCGCAAGCTGGTCGCTCCCAGCGGCGACGCGACCCGCCCGACGGCCGACCGCGTGCGCGAGGCGCTGTTCTCGATCCTCGGCGACATCTCCGGTCTGCGGGTGCTCGACCTCTACGCCGGATCCGGAGCGCTCGGGATCGAGGCGCTGTCGCGCGGAGCGGCAGCGGCGGTCTTCGTGGATAGCTCTCACGGCGCCGTCATGGCGATCCACCACAACCTCTCGGCGCTCGGACTGGAGGCGTCGGTTCAGCGCCGCGACGGGCTCGCCTACCTCGCCTTGGCCGCCGGCGGCGAACCCTACGACCTCGTTTTCGCCGACCCACCGTATGATTCCGCGCTCCGCCTAGGCCCAGACCTCGCGGAACGGCTGCCGCCGATCCTCTCCGAAGACGCCGTCATCGTGACCGAGTCCAACAAGCGATCCCCGCTCGAACTGCCGTTTCCGCTCCTGCGCGAGCGCAACTACGGCGACACGCGGATCGCGGTACACCGCAATGGCTGACCGAACCAGCGGCACAGCGGTCTGCCCGGGCTCCTACGACCCGGTCACGCTCGGCCACATCGACATCATCACCCGTACCGCCGAGGTCTTCGACAAGGTGATCGTCGGCGTCGTCGACCAGCCGGTGCGCAAGCAGAAGACCGTCTTCACCGCGGAGCAGCGCGTCGAGTTCATCCAGGCGGAGGTCGCGGCGCTTGGCAACGTCGAGGTCAAGTCCTTCCACAACCTGCTCGTCGAGTTCGCCCGCGAGAACGGCGCCAAGACGATCGTCAAGGGCCTGCGCGCGATCTCCGACTTCGAGTACGAGTTCGAGATGAACCAGCTCAACCGCAAGATGGCCCCCGACATCGAGAGCACGTACCTGATGGCAGCCCCGCAATTCAGCTTCCTCAGCTCCAGCGGCGTCAAGGAGCTGGCGATGTTCGGAGGGGATCTGACCGGATTGGTGCCCGCGCCGGTAGCCTCTCGCTTGCAGGAAGCGCTCGAGCGCTGACGAACTGAGGTTCATCTATGGACGTCTTGGTACTCATCGACAAGCTGGACGACACCGTCCACAACGCCAAGCCCGTGCCCCTCACGGACCAGGTGCGCGTCGACAAAGAGG
>CAMLNW010000085.1 GCA_946481495.1 uncultured Actinomycetes bacterium | reverse complement strand
TCCTTGAGGTTGTGCTCGCGGGCGCCGGCGACGACGATCTCGTCGGCCGCCCCGCCCGTCTTCGGAGGCGTCACTCGAACGAGTCTAGAGAGGCGAACGGATGTTCGTATCTAGCCGGCGCGCGCGTACAGGTCGTCGAGCAGCGCATCGCTGTCGGTCAGCCCGAACTCCTCGGCGAGGTGCTGGGCGACCTCGTCGCGCGGCTTGCCGTCTAGCACCATGCTGAAGGCGACGATCCGCGCCTCGGAGTCGTCGACCGGATCCTCGACCTCGACGATCGCCTCGGCGACGGGTGCCTCCACCAGCCGCTCGATCTCCTCACGCAGCTCACGCGCCTGGCTCTCCAGGCTCGCAGCGGCATGGGCAAGGCGCTTCAGGTCCTCGTTCACGCGGCTGATCGTAGCCTGCGAAACAGACTCAAGCGCCGGCCTCCAACGCGTCCAGCTCCCGCCGCAACCCCTTGATCTCGTCGCGCAGCTTCGCCGCGTACTCGAAGCGCAGCTCCTCGGCGGCCACCAGCATCTCCTCCTCGAGCTCGATCAGCGTGCGCGCGATCTGCTCGGCCGACATCCCCTCCTCCTCCGGCTTGCGCTTGCGGCGGCGGCCCTGCGGCACCTTCGACTCGGCACCGGTCAGGAACTCGCTGATGTCGGAGATCCCCTTGCTGATCGTCTCCGGGGTGATCCCGTGCTGCTGGTTGTAGGCGACCTGGATCGCGCGGCGGCGGTCGGTCTCGCCGAGCGCGGTGCGCATCGCCGCCGACTCGCGGTCGGCGTACATGATCACCTTGCCGTTGACGTTGCGCGCCGCACGGCCGATCGTCTGGATGAGCGACGTCTCGCCGCGGAGGAAGCCCTCCTTGTCCGCGTCCAGGATCGCCACCAGCGACACCTCGGGCAGGTCGAGGCCCTCGCGCAGCAGGTTGACGCCGACCAGCACGTCGAACTCGCCGAGCCGCAGCTCGCGGATGATCTGGATCCGGTCGAGCGTGTCGACCTCGGAGTGCAGGTAGCGGACGCGGACGCCGTACTCCATCAGGTAGTCGGTCAGGTCCTCCGACATCTTCTTGGTCAGCGTCGTGACCAGCGTCCGCTCGCCCGCCTCGCTGCGCTTGCGGATCTCGTTCATCAGGTCGTCGATCTGGTTCTTGGTCTCGCGCACCTCGACCTCGGGGTCGACGATCCCGGTCGGCCGCACGATCTGCTCGACGGTCTGCGTCGAGCGTGTCCGCTCGAAGTCGCCCGGCGTCGCCGACACGAACACGATCTGCGGCACGATCGACAGGAACTCCTCCCACCTCAACGGCCGGTTGTCCATCGCGCTGGGCAGGCGGAAGCCGTGCTCGACCAGGTTGCGCTTGCGGGACATGTCGCCCTCGTACATGCCGCCGATCTGCGGCACCGTCTGGTGCGACTCGTCGATGAAGCAGACGAAGTCGTCGGGGAAGAAGTCGATCAGGCAGTACGGCCGGTCGCCCGGCTGTCGGCCGTCGAGGATCCGCGAGTAGTTCTCGATCCCGTTGCAGAAGCCGAGCTCGCGCAGCATCTCCATGTCGAACTGCGTCCGCTGGCGCAGCCGGTGCGACTCGAGCGGCTTGCCCTGATCCTCGAGCAGCTTGCACTGAGCCTCGAGCTCGTCGCGGATCTCGCCGACGGCGCGCTCGATCGTGTCCTGGTCGGTCGCGTAGTGGGTCGCGGGCCAGACCGCGGCGTGCTGGAGCTCGGCGAGCTGCTCGCCGGTCAGCGGGTCGAACTCGTGCAGCGCCTCGACCTCGTCGCCGAACAGGTCGACGCGGTAGGCGGTCTCGGCGTAGGCCGGGAAGACCTCGAGCGTGTCGCCGCGGACGCGGAAGCTGCCGCGGCTGAGCGCCTGGTCGTTGCGCGTGTAACGGATGTCGACGAGCTTGCGCAGCACCTCGTCGCGATCGACCGTGCCGCCGAGCTTGAACAGCTGCATCATCCGGTCGTACTTCTCCGGCGAGCCGAGGCCGAAGATGCAGGAGACGCTCGCGACGACGATCGTGTCGCGGCGACCGAGCAACGAGGCGGTCGCGGCGTGACGCAGCCGCTCGATCTCCTGGTTGATCGAAGAGTCCTTCTCGATGTAAAGATCGGACGACGGGACGTACGCCTCGGGCTGGTAGTAGTCGTAGTACGAGACGAAGTACTCGACGGCGTTGTTCGGGAACAGCTCGCGGAACTCGTTGCAGAGCTGCGCCGCGAGCGTCTTGTTGTGTGCGATCACGAGCGCCGGTCGCTGCAGCTTCTCGATCGTGAACGCCATCGTCGCCGTCTTGCCCGACCCCGTCACGCCGAGCAGCGTCTGGAATTGGTCGCCCGCCTCGATCCCCGCCGCGAGCGCATCGCGCGCCGCCGGCTGGTTGGCGATCGGCGTGTAGATCGGGTTGAGCTCGAACTTCGGCACGGCGATCGAAGCTAGCAGGGGTGGCGAGGCCGAGGCCCGGGCCTCCTGGCCGATGCGCCACGGGGGTCCGGGGGCGCGAGCCCCCGGTTCGACTCAGAGGCCGAGCTCGTCGCCGTAGTGATCGCGGTACTCGCCCTTGCGCTCCTTGACGTTGTCGACGTAGTGGCGCGTCTCGGGGAACGGGATGTCCTCGGAGGCGTCGAAGCCGTCGACCCCGCCCGCCTCCTCGATCCAGCGGTTGACGTTGGTCTCACCGGCGTTGTAGGCGGCGATCGCCAGCGTCTCGTTGCCGTCGTAGCGCTCCAGCAGATAGCGCAGGTAGTAGGTGCCGTAGGAGATGTTGACCTGCGGCGTCGCGAGGTCGGCCTGCGTGAACGCCGTGCCGCCCGAGTCCTGGGCGATGAAGTCCGCCGTGTCGGGCGTGATCTGCATCAGGCCGCGCGCGCCGGCGTGCGAGGTCTGGTCGCGGAAGCGCGACTCCTCGTAGATGACCGCGGCGACGAGCGCCGGATCGAGCCCCTTCTCGGCCGCCTGCTGACGGATGATGTCCTCGTGCTTGAGCGGCAGCGTGATCTCGCGCACCGCGTCGCCGATCGGACCCAGGCCGCCGATCGCCGCCGCCACCCCGGCCCCGATCACGGCCGCCACGAGCACTCCCGCGATCCGCCGCTGCTTCGCCGTGCGCGCTCGCTTCGACCGCCGGGCGGATGCCTGCCGGCGCGATCGCGATCGGGTGGCTGATGCGGAGGCCAATGGTCTAGTCCTTGATCGTGGCAAGAACGTGGGACAGCTCTGCCTTCAACTCCTCTCGGGTCCCATCGTTGCGGACGACGTAGCCCGCACGATCGGCCTTCTCCTGCTGCGTCAGCTGCCGCCCGGCGCGCTCGGCGACAGCCGTGTGGCCGCGTGCGTTGGCGCGCTCGGCACGTAGCGGCTCATCGGCGACGACCGTGATCGTCGTGTCGAACACGCTGTCCATCCCTGACTCGAACAGCAGCGGGACCTCGACGACGGCGACCGGCAAACTGGGCTCGGACGCGTCGACCTCGGCGCGCCATTCCATGATCCGAGCCCCGACACGCGGCCAGAGCAGGCCCTCCAACCAGGCACGGTCCTCGGCCTGCCCGAAGACGCGCGCCGCGACCGCCGATCGGTCGAGCGCGCCCTCGGCGTCGAGCACGTCCGGCCCGAGCCGCGCGGCTATTGCGTCACGCAGCTCGTCGCCGCCGAGCAGCTCGTGCACGACCGCGTCCGCCGACAGCGTCGCGGCGCCGAGCTCGTCAAGCGCAGCCAGCGCCGTCGACTTGCCCGAACCGATGCCCCCGGTCAGTCCGACGAACGGGACCTGCCCGGCGCCGGACACTTCCAGTCCCTAAGCCTCGTCGGTCTCGGAGTCGGCGTCGGGAGCCTCAGCGGGCTCCTCGCCATCCGCCGAGGTGACGTCCTCGTCGGCGGCAGCCTCCTCGGCGGGAGCGTCCTCAGCGGGCGCCTCCTCGGCCGAAGCGGTCTCCTCGACGGGTGCCTCGCCAGCCGGGGCCTCATCCGCGGGCGCGTCCTCTGGCGCTGCAGCCTCCTCAGCGGGAGCCTCGTCGACGGGAGCGGCATCCTCGGCGAGCGCCTCGGGGTCGTCGGCCGGCGCCTCGGCGCTACCCTCCTCCGGAGTCGCCTCCGACGTCGCGACCATCACCGCGCGCAGATCCTCGGCGCCGGTGACCGACGGGCCGGCGAACATCTCGTCCGACAGACCCAGGTCCGGCACGCGACCGAGCGTGCTGCCACCGGTCGACCCACCCGCGTCCGGCGGCGGCTCGTTGCCGGCGACGCGCTTGATGCTCAACGACAGGCGGCGGCGTTCGGAGTCGATCTCCAGCACCTTGACCTTGACGTCGGCGCCCGGCTCGACGACCTCGCGCGGGTTCTCAACGTGGTGGTGGGCGAGCTCCGAGATGTGGACGAGCCCCTCGACGCCATCCATGATCTCGACGAACGCGCCGAAGGTGACGACCTTCGTGACCTTGCCCTCGAGCTCATCGCCGATGTTGTAGGTGTTGACGACGCGCTGCCACGGATCCTCTTGCGTCTGCTTGAGGCCGAGCGAAATGCGCTGACGGTCGCGGTCGATGTCGAGCACCTTGACCGGGACCGTGTCGCCGATCGACAGGATCTCCGACGGGTGGTTGACGTGGCTCCACGAGAGCTCGGAGATGTGAATCAGACCGTCGATGCCGTCGAGGTCGACGAACGCGCCGAAGTCGACGATGTTCGAGATCGAGCCTTCGACCACCTGGCCGGGCTGCAGGCGGTCCAGGATCTGCTGGCGGACCTCCTTGCGCTCCTCCTCGAGCACTGCGCGGCGCGACAGCACGACGTTGTTGCGCGAGCGGTTGAGCTCGATGACCTTGCACTCGATCTTCTGGCTCATGAACTCGTCGAGGTCCTGGACCCGACGGATGTCTACGAGCGACGCCGGCAGGAAGCCACGAACGCCGAGATCGATGATTAGGCCGCCCTTGACGACCTCGATGACGTTGCCCTCGACCGGCTCGCCGGACTCGGCGGCTGCCTCGATGCGGCGCCACGCCTTCTCGAAGCGGGCGCGCTTCTTCGACAGCAGCAGGCGGCCGTCCTGGTCCTCCTTGGTGAGGACGAGCGCGTCGACCTCCTCACCTAGCTCCACTTCATCGTGAGGGTCCACCGACTTGCGAATCGACAGCTCGTTCGAGGGGATGACTCCCTCGCTCTTGTAGCCGATGTCGACAAGCACCTCGTCCTGATCGATTCGGACGACTTTGCCGGTAACGACGTCGCCCTCCTCGAACGGCACGAGCGTGGCGTCGTAGTTGGGGACGATTTGTCCGTCGATCTCCAGTAGGAGTCCGTCGGAGCCCTCTACGGGGCGTGGTGGAGTTAGGGTCTGGGTATCGGTCATTGGCGACGGCGTAGGTTAGCGCCGTACCGTACGAGCCGCATCCTGCGCTCCTTCGCGCTGGATGGCTACCCTGCCCATCCGATGCCGGTCAGAGCAACCAAGCGCGGCGACGAGCGCACCCCGCTGTCCGGGGACTACGACGTCCTGATCTGCGGCGCCAGCTTCGCCGGCCTGGCGATCGCCCGCGAGCTCGCTGGAGCCACTCGTGCCGACGGCGCTCCCGCGCGCGTGCTGATGATCGACCGCTACGAGATCGGCGAGCGCCAGACGTCGGCGTGCGGCGTCCCGACCGGCTGGCTCGAGGCACTCGACCTGATGGGAGCGCACCGTCAGACCTTCTCCGAGCTGGTCATCGCGACGCCCCACGGAACCACCCGCTGGCCGATTCCCTGGACCTTCTCGACCTTCGACTACCCCGAGCTCTGCTCGCTGCTCGCCGCCCAGGGCGACGCCGAGTTCGAGACCGCCAAGGTCGACGGCCGCACCGGCAACACCGTCCACACCGACCGCGGCGACCTAACCGCGCCGCTGATCGCCGACTGCCTCGGCTGGCGCCGAGTGCTCGCCCCCGGCGACGAGCCGGCCTACCAGCCGCCGGAGGCGCCGCTCTCGCGCGGGCTCGAGGTCCACCCCAACGGACAGAGCCCCGACCTCAAGGTCTGGATCGACCGCTCGATCGTCCCCGAGGGCTACGGCTGGATCTTCCCCGCCGGCGACGAGCTGCGGATCGGCGTCGGCTCCTTCGACCCCAAGTTCCACGTCAAAGACAACACCGTCAAGCTCGCCGACGACCTCGGCGCCGACGCCGTCGGCTTCCAGGGCAACTGGATCCCCCACAAGCTGCGCGACGCGGTCGAGGACGGCATCTTCTTCGCCGGTGACTCCGCCGGCCACTGTCTCCCCCTCACCGCCGAGGGCATCCGCACCGCCCTCTACTTCGGCGTCGCCTGCGGCCGCGAGCTGCGCTCCGTCCTCGAGGGCGACAAGACCCGCGAGCAAGCACTTGGCAGCTACTTCGCCTTCAACGCCTCACACGAGTGGAAGTACACCTGGCTGCTCCGCGGCCAGAAGCTGCTCCCCCGCATCCACCCCCCACTCGCCCAGCGGATCATCAGCGCCGGCCGCCGCCAGTCCTTCCTCGACTGGTCCTTCGGCCACTACTGGAACATCGCCACCCCGGACATCGTCACCAGCGTTCTCGCACCCGCCAAGCCGGCACCCGTTCCTGCCGCCGCCTGACGGCGCCGAAGCCGTCTCGCCCTAGGAATGCCTAGGCCGTTTCGGCTTCCGCTTCTCGCGGTCGCCCGACTCCTTCGGGCTCGCAACCTCATCAGCGAGGCGGACCATGGCAGCCTGCTGCGCCTCTTCGTCGTCGATCGACGTGATGATCAGGTTCGCAAGGTGATAATGATTGGTTGCGACGAGCCGCTCGTGGAAGCGACCGATGGCCTCGGCCGAATTGTTGTGAACGGTCAGGTAGACGCGCGCCACGGTGCCAGTAAGGACTGCAGCTACCGTGCCGAGAGCACCGCTCACAATCTGGACTCCGAGCTCGTCTGACGCCGGTGCGAACAGCATGCCGGCCGCTACTCCGGCCACGACGGCAAGCCCGACGAGGACGCATACGATGCCTAGCCAGAACACCTGGGCGTTCTGGCGCAGGATCTGGTCGTAGTAGGTCTTGACCTCGTTCTGGTGCCGAAAGAACAGGTCTGCGGCAGTGCGCTCGTCCGGCCTCCCGAACTCCCGTACGGACCGCTCGTACTCCAAGGCGTCAATCTGGACGGTCAGCGCGCGAACCATCGAGCGAACGACAAGAGTCGAGATGAGCCACAGTCCCTCCAGAAATCCAACGAGATACAGGCCCCGTCCCAACTCGCGGAACCCGTCGCTGTCGAGCCACGCATAGATGAGAATCCCGAAAGGCAACGTCGACACGCCGACGAACAGGACGATACGCCACAGTCGCAGCCCGGCACGCTGATCAATGAGGTCCTGGCGTTTCTTAGCGAAGGCCTCGTCGGCCTGCTCATCACTGTCGTACTTTGCGGGTTGCTTCTGAAGTTGTCCGTCGGGCCCGATGAGCGCGACCCACATCGTCCGCAGCCGTGGCCCCACGCCCCACCACTTCAGCGTGCGATCAACTCCTGGAGGATCAGGCTCACCGGGACCGCCGGTCTTCGAAGCATCACTATGGGACGGGTCGACTTCGCTCATGGAACCTGTTCAGATTGGTCAGAGTAGTGATCATGACCAATTGTCACAATTACTAACCGGTGTCGGCCCGAGCCTGAGCAACGGGCCGTCAAGGCGGCGACGGCCTGCCAGGCTGCGGATGGTTCAGTGCGTTACGGGCGCACTTCCAGACGCGATGTGCCCACCTGATCGGGGCCATACACCGGGTAGCGGTTACGGAATCCGATGTAGGCAACCTGTCCGAGCCGCCGCTTGGGGGTGTGAAGCGCGCCACGCCCCAGCTCCCTCACCGCGGTGAGGACCATCGTCGCGCGAGCACGCATATTCGGTACCACGGCTATCTGGTCGTGCGCATAGTCCTTGCGCATGTCATTCGCGCCGTCAAAGGCGTATCCGCTGATGCAGAACGTCCGTAGCCAGGTGTTGAACCTCCTTCGGCCGGACTCGTCGCTCCGGTCGATGATGGGAAGCTCCAGAAGGCTCGCGTACCAGTGTGCCTCAACGCGGTTGATCTCCACGAGCTGTCGCGCAGTGGAGGCGATCGCACGCTCTTGCGCATGGGCCGTCGCCCGAGCCAGCCCGTGGTACCCAACGAGCAGGGCCCTGCGGTCCTCGGGTAAAAAACTCAGGCACCGTTGGAACGCCTCCGCTTCGGCGAGACCGATCCCGCCGACAGGGACGCCGCGCGACAACAGCGTCAGCTGGTCCGTGATGTCCTGCGCGCCACTGTCGTCGACGAGGTCGTCGAGTCCTCGGCTGATACCCAAGATAGTCCGCCAGTACGCGGCGTCCTCGACCGTCACGTCCACGCCAAAGTCGCGAGCGACGTTCGTGAACAGCCGCCATACGTGCTTGTACCCACGGGGGTCAGCGTCACCGTCGCGCAACCGCAAGGTCTTCTGACGAAGGACCATCTCCAACTCGGGGGCCGTGGGCGTCCCGATAGGCGCATCGGCCTCCGGTTCGGCGAGTGCGACCACCTCTTGGTCCAGCGCCGCCATCAGCTCAGACTCCGCGACATGCCCGACTTGCCCTGCATTCTCACGGCCTCCGCCGCACGCGCTAGCGTCCGGCGTGCCGCTCGCGCGATGACCAAGTCTGCTGCGCCGGCGAATGGAACGCTGGCGAGGCGCGCGAGCTTCGCCTTCGCATGAAGCGCGCCACGGAGCTCGACCGCTCGCTTGGCGCAGTTCCCATCGACGACTAGCTGCACCTCCCCGGCGGCGCGCGGAAAATCGATCGCGTAGCGGACGTTCCGATCCGGCTCGTGCTCAACCAGCGTGAACAGCCCGCGGGTCGCGCCGATAATCGGATACAGGACCTTTAGCGAAGTGGGCACCGTCACGACGACCTCGGCGCGCGAGCCGATCTTTGCCGGCTCGTCGAGCCACCTCGCATCAGCCAGTCGCGGGTGGAGCTTCAAGACCTCGTCCAGGTCGATCGCAAGCCTGACGAGGGCCCCAGGCTCGATGTCGACATCGGTCGCGATATCGACCGACAGCGTTCCGGGTGGACGTGGGAGGTCTCGCGCCCTGGAAGCGTGCTCACCGGCCGCGGTCATATCCTTGAGATCATACCCGCGCCAAAACCGCACCCACGAGCGGCTACTTGCCGCGGACGACGAGGAAGGTGCCGAGGGCGAGGAGGGCGATGCCGAGGACGCGTTGGGGGGTGAGGCCTTGCTTGTCGACGCCGAACCAGCCGTAGCGGTCGATGACGACGGCGAGGGTGAGCTGGCCGGCGATCGTGGCGGCGGTGACGCCGCCGGCGCCGAGGGCGCGGACGGAGACGAGGACGGTGGTGACGTAGGCAGCTCCGAGCAGACCGCCGGTGAGGTAGTACCAGCGCAGGTCGGCCGCGTTGGCGACCTCGCCGAAGCCGCTGGTGAACAGCAGAGTGATGCAGACGAGAACGGCGAGGCCGACGGCGAACGAGACCGACGCGGCCGCGAAAGTACCGACCGACTTGCCGAGCGTCGAGTTGATCGGCGCCTGCATCGCGACGAGCCCTCCGGCCGCGACCATCGCGGCAACCGCGACCCAGCGGTCCACTACTTGGCCTCCAGCCAGTTCTTCCCGACGCCGAGATCGGTCGTCAGCGGCGGGTCCAGCTCGAACGCCCCGGCCATCTCGCGCTGGATGATCGGCGACGCGTCGGCGACCTCCGACTCCGGCCCCTCGAACAGCAGCTCGTCATGGATCTGGAGGACCAACCGCGTGCTCAGGCCGGCGTCGCGCAGCGCACGAACCGAGTTGACCATCGCGACCTTGATGATGTCGGCGGCGGTGCCCTGGATGACCATGTTGACCGCGAGCCGCTCGCCGAGCTGGCGCCGGTAGCTCTTGAGATAGAACGCCCCGCGCGCCTCCAGCGCCGCCGGCAGGTCCCCGCCGCCACGTACCGGCTGCAGGTCCACGCCGGTTTCCGGCTCCAGGACGCCGCCGACGTCGCCGGCTAC
>CAMLNW010000084.1 GCA_946481495.1 uncultured Actinomycetes bacterium | reverse complement strand
GGACGCGGGGATCGCGACGCTCAGCGGCACGGCCTACCTGGTCGGCGGCCTCGGGAAGTACCTCCCGGGCAGCGTCTGGGCGTTCGTGCTGCAGATGGAGCTGTCGCTGCGCGCCGGCATGACGATGGACGCCGGCCTCGACTACTTCGGCGATGCCAGCGATGCGATCGACGCTCTCGTCCGGGGCGACGTGACCGCGTTCTTCGGAGGCCAGCCGCTGATGGGCAGCTTCTCGCTGCTCGTGCGCGCGCCCTTCGTCGCGCCCGTCTTTCACTCGAGCATCGAGACCGTGTACTTCGCCGGGGCGCTGCCGTGCCTACTGGCGACCGTTGTCCTCGGACTCGCGCTAGCCCGACTAGCGGCCGAGCGCGGCCAGTCGACCGCCGTCCAGGGCCTGGTCGCCGGCCTCGCCGTGATCAACCCGATCACCTTCCGCGCCCTGCACTGGGGCCACCCCGAGGAGCTGCTCTGCGCGGCACTCTGCGTTGGCGCTGTGCTCGCGGCGCTGCGAGAGCGCGAGTTGCTTGCAGGTGTACTGCTCGGACTGGCGATCGCGACCAAGCAGTGGGCGCTGATTGCCGTGCTCCCAGCGCTGCTCGCGGCACCGCGACGGCAACTGACTTTGCTCGCCATCGCAGGCGCGATTGCCACAGCCTTCTACCTGCCGGGCTTGATTGCCCACGCCGACCGCTTCGGCGCGGCCACCGAGGCCGCTGCCGGCCAAGCTGCGGGCGGCGCCTCGACGACACCGTGGAGCCTCTGGTGGCCGCTCGCGGGGATCGACGATTCGCCGTTCGGCGAGCGCTATATGGCGCCGGCATGGGTCGGAGCGCTGTCGCATCCGCTGATCGTCCTCTTGCCGATCCCGCTCGCCGCGCTGCTCTGGCGCCGCCGCGACCGCCGGCCCGACGACGCGCTGCTGCTGCTCGCGCTGCTGTTCCTGCTGCGCTGCCTGCTCGACACCTGGAACAACGACTACTATCACGCTCCGTTCTTCCTCTCGCTGCTTGCCTGGGAGACGGTCCGGCGGCCAGGCATGCCGCTGCTCTCACTGGCCGTGGCGGTGCTGCTCGGCGTCAGCTTCTGGCCCGACCAGACCCAGATCTTCGCCGGCTCGCTCGCCGACGCGCCGCTGCTGTTCGCGCTCTACGTCGCCTGGGCGGTGCCGCTGGCCGTATTGCTAGCCGTGGCCCTGTACCGCCCCGAGCTGCTGCGTCAATACCATCGGCGCCATGGAGCTCCGACGCGCCCTGCTGCTGTTCGCGATCGTCCTCGGCTTGGCGGCGATCGCCAGCACGATCGCGCGCCCGCCTGACCGTGGAGGCGATGAGACGACGGAGACCGCCCCGCCGCCGTCCGAGAAGGCCTCTTCACCCGGCGCCAAGACCCCTCAGCCAACGACGATCGAGTTCCGCAACGCGGCGAAACCCCAGACGCACAAGCTCGAGCAAGGCCAGTCAGCGACGGTACTCGTGGACGTCGAGACGCCAGGCCAGGTGAGCATCCCCAGCCTCGGTCTGACCGATACGGGCGAGCCGCTGACCCCAGCCATGTTCGAGATCCTCGAGACCAAGCCCGGCAGCCACGCGATCATGGTCCAGCCGGCGGCGTCCGAGACGCTGCCGTCGAAGGTCGGCACGCTGAAGATCGTGCCCGCTTCCGACTCACCTGGCTAGACCAGAAGCGGTCTGACCGAACCGTCGGCATAGCCCAAACCGGTCGCTAACCTCGAAGGAGCACCCGGCGCTGTGGCCCCCTGCGGCGTCGGGTGCGTCTTTGGTCAGGCGACGATCAATCGCACCGTGTTGCCAGATGGGTCGACGACCTCTTTGAATGCCTCGCGGTCCGGCAGGGCCAGCTCGAACGAGCGCAGACCGAGCGAACCCGGTGGCGGTGCTGGAATGCCCTCGCCGCGCCAGGTGTTGAGCCCGATGTGGTGGTGGTAGCCGCCGCCTGCCAGGAACAGCGCGCCCGGGTAGCCGCGCGCCGTTACGTCCAAGCCGAGCAAGCCACCGTAGAAGCGCTCGCCGGCATCGAGATCGGAGACGTTGAGGTGGACATGGCCCATGCGGGTCCCGGCGGCGACCGCGGTGCCCGGGACAGGTTCGTCGCCGAGCTCCCCGAGCAGGTTCTGGAGGTCCAACGGCAGCGTCGCCATCAGCAGCTCGTCACCGTCGTGCTCCCACTCGCCGGGAGGACGGTCGCGGTAGATCTCGATCCCGTTGCCCTCGGGATCACTGAGATAGAGGGCCTCGCTGACGAGGTGGTCGGAGGCGCCAGCCAGCTGCCATCTAGTCTCGATCAGCCGCTGTAGGGAGCGTGCGAGCTCGGCTCGATCAGGCACGAGGATCGCGAGATGAAAGAGCCCCGTCGTACGCGGAGGCCGTGGCGGCGCCGCAAGATCCTCGACGAGCTCGACCAGCGGTGTGTCGCCGGCGCCAAGCACGACGCTGCGCGCCCCGGCTTCGATCTCGCGCAGGCCGACGACCCGCTCGTAGAAGTCGCGCACACCCGCGAGATCGTGGACCGTCAGCGCCACGCGTCCTACATGCGTGGCTGGATCGATCTCGACCGTCACGAGGCCAGCGTACTCCGCCCTAGCTTGGGCTCAACCGGCCGATGCCGGGCAGAAAGCGGCCCACCCGCGCAGCGTAGCGGTCGTAGTCAGCACCGTGGACGCGCCGGAGGTAGGGCTCCTCGACGATCCTGACCTGGAGCTCGAGCGCCACGAACAGCGCCGCCAAGCCAGCCAATGCGACGACGCTCGGAACCATCAGCGCAAGGCCGGTCGACGCGGGCAGCATCGCCGCGAAGACCGGGTTGCGGACGATCGCGAAGGCGCCGCTGGTGACCATCTCCGTCGCGGCGTTCTCGTCGACACCGATCCGCCACGACTCGCCCATCGAGATCTGGGCCGCCAGCGTTCCGGCAAGTCCGGCCACGAACAGGATGCCGCCGACGACATGGACGGCAGCCGTGTCGAGCGCATCGATTGGCTCGACGACCGATGTCAGTGCCAGCAGCGGGGCCGCGAAGCCGACGGCGAGCGCAACGATGAAGAGCACGCCGGCGATCCACTCGACCGATCCCGGACGACCGCTGATCCCCTCGAAGCCCGACGCACCCGTCCTGCGAAGTTGGATGATCGTCCGCAACCCGAAGGCGAGTGCCAGGTAGACGACGTAGGAGACGAGCGCGACGACGGCCATGTCAGCCGTCCGCCCGTGGGCCACCGTGAACGCCGGTCGCGTGCAGGACGGCGTGGCCCTTGCCGCGCCGGATCAACCAGCGGTTGACCGGGAAGGCGACGACCCCGGCGATCGCCAGCGCCACGGCGAGGGCGCCCCAGAACAGCACGTCGGCGACGCCTGCCTCCATCGCCCCCGGAACGGCCAGCATGATCGCGTTGTCGACGACCTCCATCACCGCGATGCTGAGCGTGTCGACCGACAGTGCGATCGGCACGACGGCCGCCAGCGCCATCCCCGAGCGCAGCAGCGGCAGACTGGTCAGCGTGTAGCCGAAGAGGAAGGCGAGCGCGACCGCGAGCGCGATCGTCCCCAGGTCGGAGAACCCGAGCGCGGTGCCGATGACCATCCCCGCGACCTCGCCGATCGCGCAGCCGGTCAGGCAGTGCAACGTGGCGCTCAACGCGAGTGCGTCGAGCGCCCGGCCGCTCGTGGGCAACTGGCCGCCGTGGCTGGTCTCAGCGCTCACCGCGCCAGCCTCCGGTCAGCGTCGAAGCGCCGCAGCCGCAGCGCGTTGGCGACCACCGAGACGCTCGACAGCGCCATCGCCGCGCCGGCGAGCAGGGGATTGAGCAGGCCCGCGGCCGCCAGCGGCAGCGCGGCGACGTTGTAGCCGAACGCCCAGCCGAGGTTCTGCTTGATCGTGCGCAGCGTCGCCCGCGACAGGCGGATGGCGTCGGGCGCGCCGAGCAGGTCGCCGCTGACCAGTGTCAGGTCGGACGCCTCGATCGCCACGTCGGTACCGGTGCCGATCGCGATCCCGAGATCCGCCTTGGCGAGTGCCGGCGCGTCGTTGACCCCATCGCCGACCATCGCCACCACGCGTCCCTCGTCCTGCAGGCGCGCCACCACGGCGGCCTTGTCCGACGGCAGCACCTCCGCGATCACCTCGTCGATGCCGACCTCGGCGGCGACGGCCTCCGCGGTGGCGTGGTTGTCGCCGGTCAGCAGAATGGGCCGCAGCCCCAGCCGGAGTAGCCGGACGACTGCCTCGGCGCTCGTCGGCTTGACCGCGTCGGCGACTACGAGCACCGCCCGCACATGGCCCTCCCAGCCGGCGAGGACCGCCGTCCGCCCGGCCGCCGCGGCACGCTCATGTGCCGCCCGCAGCGGCTCCGGCACCATCAGTCCGCGCTCCTCGATCAGGCTGGCCCGACCGACCAGCACCGTAGGACCGGCGCCGAGACCGGTGCCATCACCACCCGCCGCGACGGGAGTGACGACCCCCTCGACGCCCAGCCCCGCGTGCGCGGCGAAGCCGTCGACGGCAGGCAGCGCGCCCAGCTCGGCCTCGGCCGCCACTGCGATCGCCCGCCCGATCGGATGCTCGGATGCCGCCTCGAGCGCGCCGGCCAGTCGCAGCGCGCCAGCGCGGTCCGTGCCGTCGGTCGTTACCTCGACCAGGGTCATCTCGCCGCTCGTGACCGTGCCCGTCTTGTCGAGCACGATCGTGTCGACCGAGCGCGTCGACTCGAGCACGTGCGGGCCCCTGATCAGCAGGCCGAGCTGGGCGCCACGGCCGGTGCCGACCATCAACGCGGTCGGCGTCGCGAGGCCGAGCGCACACGGGCAGGCGACGATCAGCACCGCGACGGCGGCGGTGAAGGCGAACGTCGCTCCCTCCCCCGCTCCGAGCCAGAAGCCGAGCGTCGCGACGGCGAGCGCGATCACCACCGGTACGAAGATCGCCGAGACGCGATCGGCCAGCCGCTGCACCGGCGCCTTGCCGGCCTGCGCGTCACTGACCAGGCGCGCTATCTGGGCGAGCGCGGTGTCCCCGCCGACTTTCGTCGCGCGCACCACCAGCAGACCGCCGGCGTTGACCGTCGCGCCTGCGACCTCGCTGCCAGGACCCACCTCGACCGGCGCCGACTCGCCCGTCAGCAGCGACATGTCGAGCGCCGAGCGGCCGCGCTCCACGACTCCGTCGGTGGCGACCTTCTCGCCGGGCCGGACCGCGAAGCGATCGCCGACGTGCAGCTCCTCGATCGCCACCCGCCGCTCACGGCCGTCCGCGTCGAGCACCGCCACGTCCTTCGCGCCAAGCTCGAGCAGCGCCGTCAGGGCGGCACCGGCGCGGCGCTTGGCGCGCGCCTCGAGGTAACGACCGGCGAGCACGAAAGTCGTCACGACCGCGGCGACCTCGAGGTAGATCTCGTCGGAGCCGGATCCGGGCTCGGGCAGCAGGTCGAGCGTCATCGTCATGCCGGTCATGCCGGCGTCGCCGAGGAACAGCGCGTAGAGCGACCAGAGCCAGGCGGCGAGCGTGCCGAGCGAGATCAGCGTGTCCATCGTCGCCGCACCGTGGCGGAGGTTCTCCCAAGCCGCGCGGTGAAACGGCCAGCCGCCCCAGATCACGACCGGCGTAGCAAGCTGGAGGGCCAGCCACTGCCAGTAGTCGAACTGCAGCGCCGGGACCATCGACATGACGAGCACGGGCAGCGACAGCGCGGCGCTCAGCAGCAGGCGCCGGCGCAGCGGCTCGAGCTCATCGCGGGCATCCTCGTCGGCACCGGCCGTCGCTCCCCGCCCGCTCGCGGGCAGGACAGCGTGATAGCCGGCCGCCTTGACCGCCGCGAGCAGATCCTCAGGCGCAGCGACGGCGGCGTCATACTCGACCGTCGCGCGCTCAGTGGCGTAGTTGACCGCCGCGTCGACCCCCTCGAGGTCGTTCAGCCGCTTCTCGACGCGCGCAGCGCACGACGCGCAGGTCATCCCGGCGATCGGCAGGCTGAGCTGGTCAGTGGCCATGACCGGGCTCCCCATGATCCGGCGACGCGCCGGACGCACGCTCGGTGAACGCCGCCGTACGCACCACGCCGTCGTGCTTGAACTGGAGGAACAGGCGGTGCGGCCGCTCCCCCGCCAGATCGACGTCGAACGTGATCGCGCGCCCCTCGGTCGCTCCATCCCGCGGATGCACGTGTTGGAAGGCCAGGTCGCCCTCGCGCAGGGCGACGAGGTGACCGCGCGCGCCCAGGTAGGGCTCGAGGTCGTCGACCGGGAGGCCGTCGCGGGTGACGGTGTAACGCCGCTCGGAGCCGTCCGCGATCGCCGTCACCACGTAGCCGCCGCCCGCCGCGGCGGCCTTGGCCGGCGCCGGCAGCGGCCGCGCCTCGTACTCGCCGACGACGTCCACGTCGGCGGCCAGCGTGTACGACTCACCGCCGACCGCGAAGTCGGCGAAGACCCGTCGCGGTCCTGACTCTGGGAACACGACGTCGACGGTCCAGCCCCCGTCCGCGGTCTGGCGCGGATGGACGTGGCGGTAGCCAGTCAGGTCGCGGCGCACCGACAGCACGTGCATGGCGCGGGCGTGCTCGACGTCGAAGTCGCGCACGGTCCGGCCCCGGCCGTCGACGACTCGGAAGGCGAGCGTCTGGCGGACACCCGGCTCGAAGGTTCGATCCGTGATCTCGAGTCGCGCCACCCCGCCGCGCGACGGGGAGCGATCGTGACGCGCGGCGGCGTCGCCGTGGGCGTCGCGGGCGTCGCCGACGCCGGGATCGAGCGTGTCACCCAGGGCGAATGCCGCGGCGAAGACCGCCGCCAGACCGAGCGCGAAGATGCCGATTCGAACCATGCGAGCCAGCCTAGCATACCCCTAGGGGGTAGTGGTATAATTTCGGAATGAACCCAGACCCCACGACGTATAAGCACGGCTACAGCGCCGACAAGGACAAGCTCACCGCCCGCCTGCGCCGCATCGAGGGCCAGGTCCGCGGCGTCGAGAAGATGATCGCGGACGACCGCTACTGCATCGACGTCGTCACTCAGATCTCCGCGATCCAGGCCGCGCTCGACAAGGTCGCGCTCGGCCTGCTCGACGACCACGCCCGCCACTGCGTCGTCGGCGGCCGCGCGAGCGGCAGCCCCGACGAGCTGACGGACGAGCTGATGGCTGCCGTCGGACGACTCGTCCGGCGTTAGCCGTCAGTGAGGGTTGCCGCCGCCGTTGCCGTTGCCGCCGGCGTTGCCCTGACCGCTGCCTCCGCCTTGACCCGCGCCCCCGTTGCCATTGCCCGGACCACCGGGGTTCCCGTTGCCCTGGCCACCACCCCCGCCGCCGTTGCCACCCGCGTTTCCGTTACCGCCAGCATTGCCCTGACCACCACCTTGGGCTCCGCTCCCGTTGCCTGGCCCCTGGCCAGCGGAGTTACCGCTGCCCTGGCTACCGTTGCCATTGCCGTTGCCCGCCGCGCCATTGCCCGGCTTGGAACCTGGTGCCCCTCCACGTTTCGCTAAGCCGGGCGGAAGCTCTCCGTCGCGCTTGGCCAAGCCGGGCGGGAGCTCGTCGCGCTTCGCGAGCCCAGGCGGAAGCGCTCCGCTGTCATCGGAGTCCGGCTGCGGCGTACCGTGCTCCTCGTCGCCAGCCTGCGGCGCTGGTCCCTCGTCCACCGCGGCTAGCGCTCGGTCGTCGTCGCGCTGCGCAACACTGTCCCCTCCACTCGCGTGATCGCCGCGCCGCGGCGCGGCAGGCAGAGGCTCCGGCGTACCGGAGCCCGGAGCCACCCGATCCGAGCCGACAACGGGATCGACGCCCTGCTCCTCGACGGTCGCGCCGTTGCCCGCCCCATGCCATGGCACCGCGCCGCCGACTCGCTCCGGCAAGTCCGCCGCCAACGCACCGCTCGCGCCTCCACCGAGCACCGCTACGACCACCGCCAACTTGGCGACGCCAGGTAATCCGATCGCCGCCAGCGTCCCACCAAAGCCAGCGCTAGCCCCGCCGCCCACGGCCGCCGTGCCGGCACCGCCCGCAGCGCTCGAGTCGCGGCCGATCGCGTCGAGGATCGACCCGCCGAGCCCTACCGACGGAGCCACCGGCAGCAACAACCCGAGATCGTGGCGCTGGCGCCGCATTGCGACCTCGAAGTCGCGGCAGCCCTCGCACTGGCCGACGTGACGACGCAACATGCGGCGTCGCAACGCCGCGCCGCGGGCGGTGGCCAGCTCGTGCCGGATCTCAAAGCATGGAGCCTCGCGCGCCTCGCGCGCCGACGCCAGTGAGCTACGCGCCTGGAAGACAAGAGCCTTGACCTTCTCCGGCGTGACGTCGAGCACCGAGCCGATCTCGCGGTAGCTGAGCGCATCGAGCTGCGACAACACGAGCGCGGCACGCTGCGGCTCGGGCAGCCGCGCCATGTCCCCGACGAGATCGCGCAGCTCCTGTCGCCGCTCGATCTCCAGCGCCAGCCCGTCGAACGACGTCGCGAGGTCCGATTCGACAAGCGAGTGCTCGCGCCGAGCGCGCAACAGCGTCAGGCAGCGGTTGCGAGCGACGGTGAACAACCACGGGCGCCACTCCGTTGTCTCAGCAGAATCCGCCAGCCGGCGATAGGCGGCCAAGAACGTGTGCTGAACCGCGTCCTCAGCGTCCTCGCGGTTGCCCGTCAGATGGCGGCAGAAGGCGAGGATCGCCGCCTGGTGGCGGGCGTGCAGATGCTCGAAAGCGGCATCGTCGCTGCGCTGCGCCCGGTCGATCAGACGGGCATCGCGAGACAGGGCCATCGGCCCATTATCCACCCCACGACGGCGCGACCGCCGTCGTGACCGCTACCGCAGTACAGCTGGCCTAGGCGCGTCCGTTTCGTCGCCCGGGACACCCTGCTCGCGCCGCACACCGGCGCCGTATGCCACTCGGAACAGGGCGGCGTCGCGGACGTACTGCGCCACGCTGACGTCCTCCCGTTCAGCCTCACGCTGCAACAGAGCCCAGAGCTCCGGAGTGAATCTGATCGTCGTTGCGCGCATCTACCCCTACAACGCGCGACCCGGCCAAAGGTTGGACGGTTACCTCGTCGCCGGTACCTGCTCGTTCTGGCGCGCGACGCGCCAGGCCGACTGGACCGGGTCGAGGAAGTACGGTGGCTCGCGGAACTTCAGCCGGTCGTTGTAGCGGTAGTCCTTGATGTAGCCGTGATCGGCGCTCGAGCCGCCGACGCCCTGCCCCACCGGCCCCCGGTAGCGCTGTGCGATCGCGCCCTCGACGGTCAGCGTGCCGAGCCCGTCGCCGCAGTACCAGTTGTCGACGATGAACGAGTGGTTGAGCGCGAGGATCGCGGCCTCGATCACCGGGTTCGAAAGCGACCCTGTCCGGTTGCCGTCGTCGTTGTCGCACTCGTCGTGGTCGACAGGATGGAAGACACGCACGAAGTTGTTGGCGATCAGCCCGAACAGCAGGTTGTCCTCGTTGCGTTCCAGGTTGCCGTAGACGATCACGTCGTTGTCGGCGGCGATCGTCACCTCCGACGAGTAGTTGCCCTTCACCCACGCGTTGCCGCACGCCGACGACGCCGGATCGTTGGCGACGAAGTCGGTCGTGGAGTTGTAGGTGTAGGTCTGGCTGTAGGCGTAGCCGACGCTGCAGTTGCCGTCGTTGCGGACGTAGATCAGGCCGTTGGGAGGAAGCGGCAGGGTCTCCTCGGTGCTGGCGTTCTTGCGCCTCACCGTCATCGTCTCGCCGTTGAACTCGAGCTTCGTACGGCCCTTGAAGACGTAGGCCGGATCGACGATGTCGAGCAGCTCCTGGTTCGAGGGCGGCAGCGCCATCTGCCCGGATGGATGGTCCACCTCACCGAGCATGTTCGGCGTCGGCGTGCAGCTGCCGATCTGCACATAGCCCGGGGCCTCGCCATTGAGCTCGATCGCGTCCTTGGCGGTCCGCCCGAAGGTCGCCCCACCGCAGACCCAGATGCTGTCGTTGGTGTGCAGCGGTCCGCTGACGACGTCGCCCGACGCAAACTGGATCTCGGTGCACGAGCCGTAGCTGGAGCTGTACTCCTCCTCCCGCTCCTCGCGGAACTGGTTGCAGTTGCTGGACGCCCAGTTGCGCTTGCCCGACGACGAGTACGCGAGCGGATCAAGCGTCTCGAAGTGGGTGAAGTAGATGAAGTCGATGAAGTTGCGCCGCCGCAGCGTGACTACGATGCTGCGGGCCTCGTCGCGCGAGCGCCCGGTGATGCGCAGCCGCATGTTGCCGCTGGAGTCGATCATCGAGTACTGGTCGTCGGGATCGCACTCCTCGTAGCCCGGCGCCGGCAGCAGCTCGACGGTGTACTGCGCCTCGTCGCCACCGGGCAGGTTGCGCCAGATGCGAGGGTCGGCGCCCTCGCCGTCCCACTCCGGGTTGACCGGCGCCTGCTCGTCCTCGTTGGGGTCGGCCACCTCCGTGCACTGGGTGTAGAAGCTGTTGTCGCGCACCAGGCCGCTGAGATACCACTGCACGCCCGCGTCGGTGCACGCGGCCCGCACCGTGCGGCGCGCCGGCCACCCGGTGGAGCTGTCGGCGCGCGAGTTCGCGGTGCTGCTGGCGCTGGTGGAGGTGCGGCCGCGCGTGCCCGGCGTGGTGCAGAAGGTGCACTTCCGCGAAGGCGCGCTGGTCCGCCAGGGCGACCTGCTCATTTCGCTGGACC
>CAMLNW010000083.1 GCA_946481495.1 uncultured Actinomycetes bacterium | reverse complement strand
AGCGGCGCGTGCTTCTCGCGGAGCTCGGTCCAGAGATCGTCCAGCACGAGCGCGATGCCCATGACCATCCAGAGGATCGCCGCGCCGATCGCCAGTGACAGCGTCGCCGGCAGGCCGCGCACGATCTCCTCGTTGACGTTGAGCTGGGTGAAGTAGGAGATCGCGCTGCCGCCGAGCACCTGCTCCATCGTCTTGACGTACTGAACCGGCAGCGGTTCGTCGAAGCCCCACTCGGCACGGATCGCCTCGACCTGGCTCTCGGTCGGCGACTTGCCGGCCATCCGCGCCGCCGGGTCGCCGTTCGGGATCACGTTGAAGATCAGGAACGTCAGCACCGAGACCGCGAACAGCACGACGACCATCTGGGCGAGCCTGCGCGCGATGAAGCCGGTCATGGCCGCCGTGTCCCCCACGCCGCGCTCGAACGCGGGTCGAAGGCATCGCGCACGCCGTCGCCGAAGACATTGAGAGCCAGCACCGTCAGCACAAGCATCAATCCCGGCGCGATCGCCAGATGCGGCGCCGTCACGAGCCGCTCGACGCCGGCGTCGATCATGTTGCCCCAGGACGGGTCGGGCGGCACGACGCCGACGCCGAGGAACGACAGCGCCGCCTCGAGCAGGATCGCGTTGGCGACCATCAGCGGCGCGAAGACGATGATCGTCGAGGTCAGGTTCGGCAGTAGCTCGCCGACCATCATCCGCAGCGGCCCGACGCCCTGGGCACGCGCCGCCTCGACGAACTCGCGCTCGCGCAGCGCCAGCACCTCGCCGCGGATCGGCCGCGCCATGTACGGCACGTAGACGACCGCGATCACGAGGATCGAGATCGCCATCGAACCGGCCTCGAGCTCGAACGGCCCGATCTTCAAGCCGCCGACCGCCAGCGACGTCCCAAGCGCCACGCCGAGCAGGATCACCGGGAACGCCCAGATGACATCGAGCGTCGAACGCGCGACCGCGTCGACCCAGCGGCCGAAGTAGCCGGCGACGAGCCCGACGATCGTTGCGAGGATCGTCGTCAGCAAGGCCGCTGCCAGTCCGATCAGCAGCGAGTTGCGGGCGCCGTAGAGCAGGCGCACCATCACGTCGCGGCCGTTGGCGTCGGCGCCGAGGAAGTACTCGCCGCGCCACTGCGGGCCGATCGGCACGCCGTCGAGCGAGACAACGTTGACGGGCTTGCCATCAACCTCGATCTGACCCGTCTCGTTGGTCCGGTTCGGCTCGCGGTCGGCAACCGCGCTTGCCCACAACGGCGCCGCCAGCGCGCCGAGCACGAGCACCACGAATAGCGCACCGAACGCGAACGAGATCCGATCGCGCCGTAGGCGCCGCAGGGCAAGCCGCCATGGGCTCTGCCCTGCACGCGCGGTGTCGGCTATTTCAGGCAGAAGCTCGAGTAGTCGTTTCCGTACAGCGGATGGACGATCGAGCAGTTCTCGAAGTCCATCCGGTCGGACAAGAAGGTAGTCAGCTCCTCGGACCCATAAGGGGCGATGTAAGACTTGTCGACGACCCGCTCGTCGAGCGCCGCCCAGCGGTCAGCGACCGCCGGGAGATCGGTCTCGGGCAGCAGCGCGGCGATCTCCTTGTTGATCTCCGCGTCGTCGACGTTGCCGTAGTTGCCGTTGTTGGTCGGCTGGATAGTCGTGCCGTCGACCTGCTGCATGAACGTAGCTGGGTGCGGGAAGTCCGCGAACCAGTTCGCGAGGCCGGTCTGGGCCTTGGTCTTGGCGTTGCCGATCGTGCTCAGGTACACGGCTCCGTCGACGACGCGCAGGTCGGCGTCGAGACCGATCTCGTTGAGCAGCCCGGTGTAGTACTCGCCGATCTGCGGCCGGTTGGTGTCGTTGTTGGCGTAGACGGTGACCTTCTCGCCGGTCGCGCCCGCCTCCTCGATCAGCTGCTTGGCCTTCGCCGTGTCGCCCGGCCCGTTCGGGTCGCCGAACGGGCAGTCGCGCTCGGCGTGGCCGGGAATGCCGGCTGGGATCAGGTTGCAGGTTCCGCTCAGCCGGCCGCCGAACAGCCGCGCGATCGCGGTCGAGTCGATCGCGACGTTTACCGCCTCGCGGACCTTCTCGTCGTCGAACGGCGGCAGCGCCTGGTTGAGGAAGAAGTAGTTGACCGAGAGCGTCGGCCACTCCTTGTAGCGATCGGAGTAACGCGCCTTGATCTCAGCGGTGAGATCGGTCGGCGGCGCGTCTTGCATGTAGTCGAGATCGCCGGCGATCACATCCTGGGCCTGGCGCGCCGGCGACTTGACGATCTCGGTGGTGATCGTGTCGACGTTGCCCTTCGGGATGTCGGGGATGTCGAAGCCGGGGACCTTCTCCATCACGAACTCGCGGTTTGGCACCGACTTGGTGATCTTGTACGGACCGACACCGGGCGGCGGGTCCTTGGTCATGTTCTCGAACGGCGTGTCGGCCGGGACGAAGCCGGCGAAGGTCGTCGCGAGCACGTTGCTGAAGCTGCCGTCGGCGGCGGTCAGCTCGATCGTGACCTCACCGGTCTTGTCGTCTGCGGTGATGCCGCTGATGTCACCGTCGGCGTCGCCGGCCTCGATGTACTCGGTCGCACCCTCGATCCCCTCGAAGAGATAGGTGCCACCGGACTCGAGGTTCAAGACGCGCTTGATCGCGTGCTCGAAGTCGTTGGCGGCGACGGGCGATCCGTCGGAGTACTTCAGGCCCTTGCGAATCTTGAAGCTGTAGGTCTTGCCGTCTGCCGAGATCTTGGGCAGCGCGGTGGCGACGCCCGGGATCAGCTCGGAGCCCTCGGCACCCTCAGCGCGACGGTAGGTCAGTGGGGCTGTGTAGACGAGCCAGAGCGGCTCCCATGAGTTCGACGTGTAGGCGACGGCCGGATCGAGCGAGTCCGGCTGCGAGCCCTGGGCGATCGTGATCGACCCGCCCTGCTTGCCCGCGGACGCCTGATCGCTGTCAGAGCTGCTGCCGCAGCCGATCGCGGTGGCGGTCACGAAGGCCAGCGCCACAGCCGTCAAAAAGCTCCTCGTTGCAGTCATTTGATGCTTTTCGACTGCTAGCGGGCCAAACCTTTAGCGCGCCCTGCCAAAATGGTCAGTTGGTCAGACCACAATTAGACCTTTTGGACAGGCTCCTAGCGTAGGCAGACGCTCGAATAGTCCATCCCGACGACCGGGTGAAAGCGGGCGCAACGTTGCATGTCGAGCCGTTCGGAAGCCAGCACGCCGGCGGTCGCTACGCCATATGGCGCCCCATAGGCCCGGCCGACGACGTCTGCGTCGACGCCCGCCCACTCCTGCTCGGCGTCCTCGGGATCATGCTCCTGCTCGAGCAGCTCGACACGGGCCGACAGCACCGGATCGTCGACGCCGTCGAGATAGCGCGCCGGATGGGGGATCGCCGGCGCCGACGCGGCAAAGGCGACCTGTGTGTCGCCGCGCGTGGGCACCACGCGCGCCGACAGCCCGATCTTGCGCAACGTCGCTGCCAGGTAACGGGCCAGGCGGCGACCGCGCTCCTCACTGCCGTCGGCGACGCGCACATTGGCGCCAGTCGCGCCCGCCTCCTCAACGAGCCGACTCGCCTCGACGAGATCAGCGTCGCCGTCGCGGTCCCCGAACGGACACGGGTCGAGCGTCTGGTGACCCGCGATCGCCGGCGGCAGCATGTTGCAGGTCGGCTGCATGAAGCCGTCGTGGAGCTGGGCCAGGACGCGCGTGTCGAGCGCGTAGCTGAGCGCACGGCGGACGTCGCCGTCGCGGAACGGCGCGCGGCTGGCATCGATCGCGACGTAGAGCGTGCTCAGCGTCGGGTACTCCGCGTAGCGGGCCTTGTAGCTCGACCGGATGTCGGGCAGCATGCGCACCGGCGACTCGCCCTCGACGAGGTCCGCGCGACCGTCGCGAACGGCATCGACTCGCGCCTCCTGGTCGGGAATCGTCCGCGTCACGATCTCCTGGGCGTTGCCGGCGGGGACGCCGGGTAGCCGCCAGTCGCGGCGGCGCTCGAGCACAACGTCTCCCCCGCGCCGCACCTGCGCGACGCGGTAGGGCCCAACGCCGGGCGGCGGCCGCTCCGACAGGTCGCGCAGCGGCGTGCCACGCGGTACCGGCGCTGCGGCAAGCGACGCCAGCGAGTAGCGGAACAGCCGGTCCGGGTTCTCGAGCTCGATCCGCACCCGGCCGGTGCGGTCGTTGACGGCGATGCCGCGGATATCGGTCGAATCGCCCTTGCCGTGAGCGTAGGCGCGTGCCCCGACGATGTCGCCCCAGAGCGTGAGACCGTGCGGCGAGAGCCGTAGCGAGCGGGCGACCGCGCGCTCGAAGTCGCTCGCGCGCACGACCATCGCGTTCGAGTAGCGCAGACCGGGTTGCAGCCGGAAGCTGTAGCTGCGCCCGTCGTCTGACGTCTCGGGCATCTCCTCGACAAGCCCCGGCACGAGATCGGTGCCGTCCTCGCCCTCGCTACGCCGGTAGGTCAGCGGCGGCGTGTAGGCGAGCCAAGCCGCGCGGCGGGCGACTGGCGTCGTGACCAGCGCGGGATCGAGCGAGCCAGGAGCGTTCGCCTCGGCGACGACGACCGAGCCACCGGCGCCGGCGTCGACGCGTGGATCGGCGTCGTCGCTGCAGCCGGCGGCCGCCAGCAGGACCAGCGCCGACGCCAGGACGCCGCCGAGCCGCGCGCTACTCATCCAACTCGGCGCGCATCGTCGCCAGTGAGCGGCGGATCAGGCGCGAGACGTGCATCTGCGACAGACCGACACGCTCCGCGATCTGGGTCTGCGGCAGTCCTTCTTCGAAGCGCATGCGCAGGATCTCGCGCTCGCGGGCTGGCAACTGGGCGAGCGCCGGGCCGAGCGTCGCGCGGTCCTCGCTGCGGTCGAACTCGGCGTCCTCGCCGCCGATCGTCTCCATCGGGTCGCTGTCGTCGTCGCTGCCCGCCGGACCGGCGTCGAGCGACAGCGCCGTGTAAGCAGAACCGACCTCGAGCGCCTCGAGCACCTCCTCGTTGGTCGTCCCGAGCGACTCGGCGATCTCACCGACGCTCGGCGAGTGTCCGAGCCGCGCGGTCAGGTCGTCGATCGCGCCCGACATCTTCGCGTTGAGCTCCTGCAGCGAGCGCGGCACGCGAATCGCCCAGCCCTTGTCACGGAAGTGGCGCTTGATCTCGCCGACGATGTTCGGCGTCGCATAGGTCGCCAGCGATACCTCACGCTCGATGTCGAAACGGTCGATCGCCTTGATCAGGCCGATCGACCCGACCTGCTCGATGTCCTCGAGCGGCTCGCCGCGACCGGCGTAGCGGCGTGCCAGCGAGCGGACCAGCGGTAGGTGGCGCGCGATCAGCTGCTCTCGCGCCGAGGGGTCGCCATCCGCGTGGTAGCGGCGCAGCAGTTCGCGGTCCTCGCGCTGTCGTGCGGCACGCCCAGCCTGGCTGTAGTCGCTCACGGGCGTGGCGTTCCCAGCTTCTCCAGCCTCACCACGATCTGGCCGTCTGTCGACGGCTCGACACCGAACGAATCTACGACCGCCGACAGGATCCGCGCCAACGACAGCGCGCCGGCGTCGCCGTTGGTCTCTTGCAGCGCAGCGGTGAGCCCGCTCTCGCGCAGCGGTCCGATCCGCGCGCGAACCGCCCCGTCGCTGAGCTCGAACGAGAACTTGACGCGACCGTCGCTACCGGTCTCGGCGAGCAGCCGCTCGATCGCCAGCTGGAGATCATCCATCGCCTCGAAGCCGAAGTTCGCCTGCTCGGCGATGCCGCCGACGACCAGTCGGACAACGCTCTGGAAGGCGAGATCGAGCGGTGCCTCGATCTCGACTTGGTCGAAATCGCGACCGGTATCAGCGCTCATGGGGAACCTCTGGCTCGGCGATCAGCGCCCAGCCGATCACATGCTCGCCATGCATCAGGCAGGCGACCTGGCCTGGCGCCGGGGCCGCGACCTCACGCTCGAGCTCGATCGTCAGGCCCTGGTGGTCGCCGGGGTCGAGCTCGGCGTCGACCGTGCAGCCGAGCACGGCCCCCTGATAGCGCAGCCGAACTGCGTCGATCCGATCCGAAGGCCGGTGCAGCCGACCGGCGCCGAGCGCGACCGTCGTCGTCGCGAGCTGCTCGCGCGGGCCGACGACGATCCGGTTCCGATTCGCGTCCTTGGCAAGCACGTAGAGCGGCTGATCGGCGGCGACCCGGATGCCGCGCCGCTGCCCGACGGTGAAGCGGTGGTGGCCGTCGTGGTGGCCGAGCACGTGCCCCTCGCTGTCGACGATATCCCCGGCCGCGTCCTGCATCTCGTCGCTGCCGTGGCGCTCCACGAATGCCTGCTGGCCGGTACCGGCGAGGAAGCAGAGGTCCTGGCTCTCCGGCTTGTCGGCGACCGGCAAGCCGGCGCGACGTGCCAGCTCGCGGACCTCGGGCTTGGCGTAGCCACCGAGCGGGAAGCCGATCTTGCGCAGGGTGTCGGTGGTAACGCGGGCGAGCACGTAGCTCTGATCCTTGCGCGGATCGACCGCCGCACGGATCACCGGTCCGACGTCGTCCTGCTCGATCCGCGCGTAGTGACCGGTCGTCAGCTTGGCGGCGCCGAGCCGGTCGGCGAGCTCGACCATCGAGTCGAAGCGGACGAGACCGTTGCAGCGGACGCACGGATTCGGCGTGGCGCCGCCGGCGTAGCCGGCGAGGAAATCGTCGACGACGTCGCCGCGGAAGCGGTCGCGCAGGTCGAGCGTGAAGTGCGGGATGCCCATCCGCTGCGCGAGCCCGCGCGCGCCGCGCACCGCCTGCGGCGAGCAGCAGCTCTGCTCGCCATCGCCGGCCGGGTCCGACCACAGCTCGAGTGTCACAGCGACGACATCGTCGCCCGCGTCGAGTGCGAGCTGGGCGGCGGCCGCGCTGTCGACCCCGCCGCTCATCGCGACCAGCGTGCGGGTGCGCGTCCGCGACGGTGCGATCTCGATGTCACCCGCGCGCGCGGCCGAGCCGAGCGCGCGGTGCAGCGCGTCGCAGGTCAGCTCGGCGGCGTGCATGTGACTCGGCGCCAGGCCACCCAGTTCCTTGGCGACGACCTCCGGAGACACGAGAGCCGCGGTCAGCGCGGGCATCCCCTCCACCAGCTCGGCGGTCGCGCTGCCCGCAGCCCGTACGGCGGCACAGCCAGACGCCTCGAAGCCCGTCTCGACGACCCGATCGCCCTCGACCCGGACCGAGATCCGGACGAGATCGCCGCAAGCAGCCCCGCCGGCGGCGCCCGTATGTGGCGCATCGGCCAGCGCGCCGCGCCCGTAGGGCTGGCTCAGGTGCTGCTCGATCAGCGAATGGGACAGCTCCGTACTACGCATCGAACCCACTCTACGAGATGCCGGAGAGGCAAGAGCGGGCTTGACGCAATTAACCCCAGCTTGCCGCTGCCGGCGACCGGGTTGGGCCTGATATTGGCACCGTGGGCGTCCTCCGAGACGCGACTTGCGGCAGAGCGCCTGTCACGCCCCGAGCCGGACACCCATCCCGTTGGTGTTGGCTCAACATGTGGGCCGGCTGGCGCACAAGCTAGGGCTGAGTCCGACACTACCACCACCAGGCCAACCCTGTGGCAATTGGCTGAACGTGCTCAGGCGGGCGGCGTGGAGATGACGCCAGGCTTGAGCCGCAAGCCGAGCTCGTCGAGCTGGCGCTGGTCGACCGGCGACGGCGCCCCGGTCAGCGGATCGGCGCCGCTGGCGGTCTTCGGAAAGGCGATCGTGTCGCGGATCGAGTCGCGGCCGGCGAGCAACGCGACGATCCTGTCGATGCCGAACGCGATGCCACCGTGCGGCGGCGCGCCGTAGGTGAGCGCGTCGAGCAGGAAGCCGAAGCGCTCCTGCGCCTCGTCGGCGTCGAGGCCGAGCGCCTCGAAGACGCGCGACTGGACGGCCGGGGTGTTGATGCGGATCGAGCCGCCACCGATCTCGGTGCCGTTCCAGACGAGGTCGTAGGCGCGGCTGCGCCACTCGCCGGGATCGCCGTCGAGATCGCCGCTCGGCGCGGTGAACGGATGGTGCAGCGCGTCCCAGCGGCGCTCGTCCTCGTTCCAGCCGAACATCGGGAAGTCGACGATCCAGAGCAGGTCGTGGCGGCTCTCGTCCGGCACGCCGACGGCGAGCCGCAGCTCGCCGAGCACGTGCGCGGCGATCGACGGGTCGTCAGCAACGACGAGGATCGCGTCGCCCGGCGCGGCGCCGGTGGCCGCGATCAGGCCGGCGATCTCGTCGTCGGTGAGGAACTTCGCGACCGGCGAGCGCCAGCTGCCGTCGTCCTCGACGACTCCCCAGACGAGCCCCTTGGCGCCGTGCTGCTGGGCCTGCTCGGTCAGCGCGTCGAAGCGGCTGCGCGGGAACTCACCGGACGCGCTGAGCCCACGGACGACGCCGCCCGAGCCGAGCGCGCCGCTGAACACCTTGAACTCCGAGCTGGCGAAGACCTCGCCGAGATCAGCGATCTCGATCGGGATGCGGCGGTCAGGCCGGTCGCTGCCGTAGCGCAGCAGCGCCTCGTCGTAAGGCATCCGCTCGATCGGCGTGGCGACGTCGATCCCGCCGATCTTCAACAGCTCCGGGATCAGACCGTCGACGAGCGCGATCACGTCGTCCTCCTCGACGAACGACAGCTCGATGTCGAGCTGGGTGAACTCCGGCTGGCGATCGGCACGCGTGTCCTCGTCGCGGAAGCAGCGGGCGACCTGGTAGTAGCGCTCGAAGCCGGAGATCATCAGCAGCTGCTTGAACAGCTGCGGCGACTGCGGCAGCGCAAAGAACGAGCCGGGTTGGTTGCGGCTCGGCACGAGGTGGTCGCGCGCGCCCTCCGGCGTCGAGCGGGTCAGGATCGGCGTCTCGATGTCGAGGAAGCCGCGCTCGTCGAGGTGACGGCGGATCGCGGCCGTCACCTGGTGGCGCAGTCGGATCGCCTCGGCCATCTGCTCGCGGCGCAGGTCGAGGTAGCGGTAGCGCAGCCGCAGCTCCTCGCCGACCTTGTCGTCCTCGTCGATCTGGAAGGGCGGCGTCTCGGCGTCGGCGAGCAGCTCGAACGACGTGACCTCGAGCTCGACCGCGCCGGTCGGCAGATCCGGGTTGACGGTGCCGGCCTCACGCTCGACGAGCTTGCCGGTGGCCGTAATGACGTCCTCGGAGCGCAGCTTGTGGGCTGCTTCGTGGGCCTCCGGCGCCGTCGTCGGGTGGAAGACGAGCTGCAGCAGTCCCTCGCGATCGCGCAAGTCGATGAAGATCAGGCCGCCGTGGTCGCGGCGGCGGTGGACCCAGCCGGCCACGCGCAGCTCCTGGCCGACCTGCTCGGCGCGGGCCAAACCGCACCACGCGTTGCGAAAGCGGTTCTCGAAGGTCTCGGTGCTCATGCGTCGAGCCCCACGGCGATCCGTACCGCCTCCTGGATGTTCGTCACCGGTCGCTGCTCCCCCGTTCCCATGTCTTTCCACTCGATCTCGTCGCCAACGATCGCCACGGCCTTCGCGCCGAGCCGATCGGCGTGCTTGAACTGGCCCTTCAACGAGCGGCCCGCCTGCTCCAGCTCGGTGCGGATCCCCGCCTCACGCAGCGCCGTCACGAGCGCGAACGCGGCGCGCCGGTCGCCGCCGTCGGCGATCGCGACGAACACCGGCTGCGGGAAACCGCCGAGGTTGCCCTCGGACGCCAGCAGGATCCGCTCGATCCCAGCCGCCCAGCCGACGCCCGGCGTCGCCGGCCCGCCGAGCTGCTCGACGAGGCCGTCGTAGCGGCCGCCGCCGCCGACTCCGCTCTGCGCGCCGAGCTTCGAGCTCTCGAACTCGAACACGGTGCGCGTGTAGTAGTCGAGGCCGCGGACCAGCGTCGGGTCGACGTCGTAGGAGACGCCGGCGCCGTCGAGCAGCGCGCGCACCTCGGCAAAGTGATCGGCATCCTCGGACGAGAGGTTGTCGAGCAGCCGCGGCGCGTTCGCCATCACGGCGCGCGTCCCCTCGTGGTCGGCGTCGAAGGCGCGCAGCGGGTTGGCGTCGATCCGCCCGCGCACGTCCTCCGACAGCTCGCCCTCGTGCTCGCGCAGGTAGCCGCGCAGCTTGTCCAGGTAGACCGCGCGCGCGTCGAGCGAGCCGAGGCTCGCCAGGCGCAGCCGGGTCTCGCGGACCCCGGCCGCCTCGAGCAGCTCGGCGAGCAGCAGGATCGACTCGGCGTCGAGCGACGGATCGTCGGAACCGAGCGCCTCCGTTCCCACCTGTGCGAACTGGCGGTAGCGGCCGGCCTGGGCGCGCTCGTGGCGGAAGAACGGGCCCCAGTACCAGAGCTTCACCGGCTGCGGCAGCTTGTGCATCCCGTGCTCGACGTAGGCGCGCGCGACACCCGCGGTGCCCTCCGGGCGCAGCGTCAGCGAACGGCCGCCGCGATCCTCGAAGGTGAACATCTCCTTGCGGACGATGTCGGTCGACTCCCCCACCCCGCGCGCGAACAGGTCGGTGTCCTCGAAGACCGGCGTCTCAAACGGCCGGTAGCCGTAGCGGCCGAGCGTCGAGCCGGCGCGGCGGTAGAGCTCGCGCCTGCGCTGCGCGTCGTCGGGCAGCACGTCGAAGGTGCCCCGGGGGGCCTGGAGCTTGCCGCCGCCGGCCACGGAGCTACCCGCGTGCCAGCTCGGCGAGGAAATCGACGGTTTCGGGCTCGTCACCCCTCAGG
>CAMLNW010000082.1 GCA_946481495.1 uncultured Actinomycetes bacterium | reverse complement strand
CCCGACCTAGGCGCAAGGAAGCCGCCCCGGCGGCCGGTGCCGCGTGCGAAGCCCGCAAAGCGACCTCAATCCAAGGTCAAGCGCCGCCTCGCCGCAAGGCAGCGGCCCAAGCCAAAGTCGCCAAGGCGGCCCCGTCCGCCACGCTCGGCCCCGCCGCCGGTCGCTCCACCCTCGCCGGTACCTGCTCCAGCGCCTGTCACGCCATCACCCCCGGCTCCTCCCCCGGGCGAGTTCACGCCCGACCCGTAGCCGTAGACGTCGGTCCCCGCGGGTGGCGACGCATTTTGCGTTTGAGGCGCAGGAACGAGCACTCAAACCAAAATCGGAGACAGGACCCGCGGGCAGCAACGCCGATCCCTAAGCGCTACGAAACGACGGGCTCGGCTCCCTGCGACTTGGCCTCGATGTCCGCCAGCTGGTCGTCGACCCAGTCGCCCGGATCTCGAGCCGTGACGACGCGCTTCAACCCCTCGGCCCGCCACGACCGCTCCTTGGCGGACATCGTCAGCGCGCGGTAGATCGAGTCGGCCTGCTCCTGGACGTCGAACGGGTTGACCGACAGGGCGAACTCCGCCAGCTCCTCGTGGGCGCCGGTGTTCTCCGACAGCAGCGAGACGCCGTGGCGCTCGTTGACCAAAGGACCCTCCTTAGCGATCAGGTTCATGCCGTCGAACATCGCGTTGACCATCAGCAGGTCGTAGTGCTTGTAGGCGGCGATCGCCTCCTCGAGGTTCTCGCGCAACCGCAGGTCGATCGGCATCCAGTCGGTGGTGCCGTGGCGGTGGTTGACGACCGCGACCAGCGCCTCGATCCGCTCGAGGTACTCGGCGTACTGCGGCACGTCCTGGCGCGAGGGGATCAGGTGGGCGATGAAGGTGACCTTCTCCCTGAACTCGGGGTGCTGCTCGAGGAAGAGGTCGAAGGCGGAGAAGCCGCGCAGGATGTTCTTCGACAGGTCGGCGCGGTCGACGCGCAGGATCAGGTGCTCGCGCCGGCGGCGCAGGATCTCGCGCTCGTACTCGTGGACGGCGGGCCGCTGGGCGGTCCGCTTGAAGGTGTCGGCGGAGATCGGCAGCGGGTAGGCGCGGACCCAGACGTCGCGGCCGTTGAAGTGGACGACGCCCGCCCGCTCGTCGACCCCAAGGCGCGCCTGCACTGGTATGGCCCGACCATGAGCGCCCGCTCGTCGACGTCGAGGTCGAACAGCTCGCGGCAGCAGAGCAGGAAGTTGCGCCGGTAGGCGCGCGTGTGGAAGGCGACGATGTCGTTGGCGAGGATGCCCTCGAAGATGTCCTCGCGCATGTCGCGCGGCAGCACCCGCCAGGCGTCGGGCTGGGTCCACGGTATGTGGACGAAGTGGTGCAGGAAGACGTCGGGTCGCGCCTCGCGGATGAACTTCGGCGCCGCGTAGAGGTGGTAGTCGTGGACCATCACGACCGGGTTCTCGGCGCCCTCGATCTCGTCGAGCACCGCGTCGGCGATGTCGCGGTTGACGGTCAGGTAGCCGTGCTCGTAGGAGTCGATCTCCCAGCGGCCGACATCCGGTGCGTTCGAGAGGTCCCAGAGGTAGTGCTGGATAAACCAGAGCATCGGGTTGGCGATGACGTTGTAGAAGCGGTCGTAGGCCGCCTCCTCAGAGACGACCAGCCGCACGCGGTAGGTGACGCCCTCGATCTCGACCGGGAAGCTCTTGCCGTCGTGGTGGCCGGCCATCTCGGCGTCCTCCTCGGACATCGCCGAGGCGACCCAGAGCGCGTCGCGATGGTGGACGAGCCCGGTCAGCGCGGTGACTAGACCACCACCGCCGCGGCTGGCGGCGAGCTCGCCGGCGTCGTCACGGGCGAAGGTCGCCGGCCCGCGGTTCGACACCAGGACGAGCTTCGGGTCGGCTGGGGCCATCGGTCAGGCCGCGAATCGCTTGACGAGCACGGTGTGTCCGCCTTCGAGCTCGAACTCGTCGACGGTGGCCTCGACGATCGCACGCGACACCTCCTGCTCATCGGTCGGGTGGTCGATCGGCTCGCCGTCGAGCTTCATCTCGATCCTGTCGTCGTGCAGGCGGAACTCGAAGCCGATCACGGCATCGGAAGCGTTGTCACCGCCGACGTAGCCGGAGGCGGCCTCGGTGATCGCCAGCTTGAGGTCGGCGACCTCGGCGTGCTCGAGCGGGGTCAGCCGGCACATCGCCGACAGCGCAAGCCGGGCGAGGACGAGGTAGTCGGGCCGTGCCGGCACGGAAAGGTGGACATCGCGACTCTGCAGGCTCTGCGGCGGCACGTCCCTTCAACCTACCCGGAAAGGGCGTTTGCGATCCCTCCGCGATGTCACCGGCGCGCCTCGGGCAGCTCGAGCGTGAAGGCGGCGCCCTCGTCGTTGGAGCTCGCCCGCAGCGAGCCGCCCATCCGCCCCGCCAACTCGCGCGCGATCGCCAGGCCGAGGCCCGCGCCCTGGCTCTCGCCACCGGTCACGAAGCGGTCGAACACCGGCTTGTCGTCGGGCAGCCCCGGTCCCTCGTCGGCGATCGTGATCGCGGCGCCCGCAGAGTCACTGCCCGCTCCGACTCGCACGGTCGTGCCGGGCGGGGTGTGGCGCAGCGCGTTGTCGAGCAGGATGCGGACGATCTGGACGACGCGCTCGCGGTCGCAGCGCGCCGCCACACCGTCGGCGGGCAGCTGGAGCTGGAAATCGGTCTTGTGCTCGGCCATCGCCGGCTTGAACTCGCGGGCGACCAGCGCGGCGACCTCGGCGAGGTCGACCGTGTCGATGTCGAGCGCGAGCGACCCGCTGTCGAGTCGCGACAGGTCGAGCAGGTCGACGGCGAGCTTCTGCAGCCGCTCGACCTGCTGGGCGATCTCGTCGAGGAAGTCGTGCCGCTCGGCCTCGTCGAGCTCCTCATCGCGCAGCAGCTCGACGAAGCCGCCGAGCGAGAAGATCGGCGTGCGCAGCTCGTGCGAAGCCGTCGCGACGAACTCGCGCCGGGCGATCTCGACGCGCTGCAGCTGCTCCTGCATCGCGTTGAAGGCGCGCGTCAGCTCGCCGAGCTCGTCCTCGGAGCTGTCGATCAGCGGCTCGACGTAGTGGCCGGCGGCGACGTCCTCGGCCGCCACCTCGAGCCGCCGCACCCGCCGCGCCAGCGTCTGAGCGACGACGGCGCCGCCGACGAGTGCCAGCAGCAGCGCGATCGCCCCGCCGATCAGCATTCGACTGCGCACGAAGGCGACCGTGTCGTCGACGTCCTCGAACGGGCGCGAGTAGAGGACCACGCGCGACGGCTCGCCCTCGAAGATCAGCGGCTGGGCGACCTGGCCGAGCTGATCGCCGCGGAAGCGCAGCTCCCCGAAGGTGAGATCCCCGTCGCGCACCGCCGCGCGCGCGAGCGGCTTGTTGAGCGGCACGTCGCGCTCCTCGCGCGAGTCGCTGATCGGGTAGAAGTCGTCAGGTCCGCGGCCGAGCGCCTTCTGGATCCCGAGCAGCGTGATCCGCGCGTCGATCGCGTTGGCGATGTTCGTCACCCGACCGTTCAGTTGGGGTGCCGTGATGTCGGGGTCGCGCGTCAGCGAGTCGAAGCGCGCCTGCGTTCCCTCGGCGACGCGCGCGAGCTCCTCGAACTTCTGGTCGCGCAGGTTCTGCTCGAGCTCGGGGACGACGAGGAAGTAGAGGAGCCCGAAGGCGGCGGCGGTGACCCCGAAGAACAGCAGCGTCAGCTTGTCGCGCAGCGAGCGCCCGCGCGGCGGTCGCGGGCGCCGTCTGCTCATCGGCGGTCGCGGAAGCGGTAGCCGACGCCGCGCATCGTCTGGACGAGCTCCGGGTTCTTGGGGTCGCGCTCGAGCTTCTCGCGCAGGTGGCGGATGTGGACGTCGACGGTGCGCGGATCGCGGTACGCGGAATCGCCCCAGACGCGCTCGAGCAGGGTCGCGCGGCTGTAGACGCGCCCCGGGTTGCGCGCGAGCGCCGCGAGGATCTCGAACTCGACGTAGGTCAGGCGCACCGGCTCGTTCTCGATCTTCACCTCGCGGCGGTCGAAGTCGATCCGCAGCTCGCCGTCCTCGAGCGCCTCCTGTGCCGGCTCCTCGACGCGCGCGAGCTGCGAACGGCGCAGCACCGCCTTGACGCGGCTGCGGAACTCGCGCATCGAGAACGGCTTGGTGATGTAGTCGTCGGCGCCGATCTCGAGCCCGAGCACCTTGTCGATCTCCTCGACCTTCGCCGTCAGCATGATGATCGGCACCGAGCTCGTTGCGCGCACCTGGCGGCAGACCTCGAAGCCGTCGATCTTCGGCAGCGTCAGGTCGAGCACGATCAGGTCGAAGGCGCCGTCGGCGACGCGGTCGAGCGCGGCGCGGCCGTCGAGCGCGGCGACGACCTCGTAGCCGTCTTTGCGCAGCGCCGACGACAGCAGCTTCTGGACGGAGTGCTCGTCGTCGACGAGGAGGATGCGGGGAGCCTGCTGAGCCATCTGGATTGCACCGGTGCGGCGTAGCACCAGCGCCTGCGCGAGATTGTAGGTTGCGTCGGACGTGAGGAAGCGGCCTTGATCGAGCCCCGGATCTACCGGGCGGCCTTCGTGCCGGCACTGCTCGCGGTCGTGCTCGTGATGTTCTCGCTCGAGAGCAGGCCGCGTCCGCTGCCCCAGGGGCTTGCCGCGGACGTGCTCTTCGAGGGCGAGCAGGCGGCCGCCGAGGGACGCCGGATCGCGGCCGAGCATCCGGACCGCCTCGCCGGCAGCCCCGGCGATCGCGCCGTCGCGGCCGAGGTCGGCGAGGCCTTCGCCGGCAGCGGCTTCACCGTCGAGCAGCAGCGTTTCGACCATGACGGCGACGAGCTCGTCAACGTGATCGGTCGTCGCGCCGGGCGCTCGCGCAAGCAGGTTGTGGTGATCGCCGCTCGCGACGCGACGGGCGTTCCGGACGCCGCGGGCAGCGCCGCCGACACCGCCGCGCTGATCGAGATCGCGCGCGTCTTCGAGGGCCGTCCTTCGCGCAAGACGCTGATCCTCGCGTCCGTCGACGGTTCGGCGCTCGGCGACGTCGGGACGACGAAGCTGCTCGAGGAGATCGACGGGCCCGAGCTTGTCGACGGGGTGCTGGTGGTCTCGGGGCTCGGGGCGGACAGCGGCGAGCCGCCGTCGATCGTGCCGTGGGGCAACGACACGACGCTCGCCGGGATCGGTTTGCAGCGGACGGTCGCGGAGTCGCTGCGTCAAGAGGTCGAGCCGCCGGCGGAGCCGGCCAGCCCGGCGGGTCAGCTCGCCCGACTCGCGTTCCCGCTCGGTATCGGCGGTCAGGGAGTGCTCCTGCCGCAGGGCTTCGACGCGGTGCGGATCTCCGGCGACGGCGAGCTCTCCGACAGCGCCGCCGGCGAGCCGATCGACGAGGAGCGGCTCGGCGGTCTCGGGCGCGCGGTGCTGCGGACGGTTACGGCACTCGACCAGGGGTCGAAGCCCGAGCACGGGCCGCGCACCTACCTGACGATCGCCGGCCAGGTGATGCCGGGCTGGGTACTGGCGGTGCTTGCCGGCGCGTTGATCCTGCCGGCGCTGGCGGCGGGCATCGACGCCTTCGCGCGCGCCCGTCGCCGCCGCGCTCCGGTCGGGCCGTGGCTGTTGTGGATCCTGCTGGGCGTGGTGCCGCTGCTGGTCGGCTACGGCGTGGCGAAGCTGCTGGCGCTGTTCGGGGCGACGCCTGAGCCACCGCCCGCCCCGGTCGCCCCCGACCTCTATCCGCTCGACGGACCGGCGCTCATCGTCCTCGCCGTGACGATCGGGGCCGTGGTCCTGAGCTGGTTCGGCCTGCGCAGGTTCGGTGGTCCGACCGCGCGTGGACTCGACGAGGCCGCCGGCTCGGGCGCTGGGGTCGCGGTCACGCTCGTCTTGAGCGTCGCCGCCCTGGCGCTGTGGCTGGTCGACCCGTTCGCGGCGCTGGTCGCGGTGCCGGCGGTGCACTGCTGGATGCTCGCGACGCTGATCGATCCGCCGCCGGCGCGGCGCGTACGGATCGGTCTGCTCGCGGCCGGGCTGGTGCTGCCGGTGCTGCTGGCGGTCTACCAGCTGTTCGTGCTGGGCGTGAATCCGCTTGGCGGCGCCTGGTACCTGCTGCTGCTCGTGCTCGGGGGCCAGGTTGGACTCGGGATGGTGATCGTCGCGTCGCTGTTCCTGGCGGTCTTCGCGCTGGTCGTCAGGATCGTTCGGCGCAACGGCGAGGCGACGGGCGTGACGCCAGGTGTGCCGCTGCCACCAAGCACGCGTGGACCGCTCAGCTATGCGGGTCCGGGGTCGCTCGGCGGCACCGACAGCGCGCTGCGCCGCTGACGGCTGGCCCAGATACCCGTCCACCGGAGAGTCCACAATTTCACTTCGGCTTCACCACGACCGATCACATGGCCATGAGCAACGACCTACGCCGCAGGCTCGCCAAGGGCGAGTACGAGGTCGACACCGACGCGGTCGCGTTGGCGATGCTCACTCGCGCCCGTTCGCTGCGCATCGCCCGCCGCGGATCGAACTGCTCACAGGTGCTCGTAGCCCCGGATCGCATCGAGGTTCGCCGCATCGGGCCCCGTGAACCGCAGGCCTTCCCCATCAAGCGCGCGTCCTAGCCGCGTCAGCGGCACGTCGGCCGCGGCGACCGCTTCGTCCCAGCGCTCCGCCGGGATCGTGAACAGCAGCTCGTAGTCCTCGCCGGCGCCGATCGCCAGCTCGAGTGGGTCACGCCCGGCCGCTGCGGCCACCTCCGCGACACCGTCCGCGATCGGCAGCTTCCCGGCGTCGATCTCCACCGCGATGCCGCTCGCGGCGGCCAGATGGCGACCGTCGGTCGCGACCCCGTCGCTCAGGTCAATCATCGCCGTGGCGCCCGCGCGTGCCAGCGCGCGGCCGGCGCCCAGGCGCGGTATCGGCCGCAGATGGCGCTCAATCAGCGCCGCCCCCCGCCCGCCCCCGCCCGATGCAGCCTTCGCCTCACTGAGCGGCACCAATCCTGCATTGCCGATGCGCTCGTCCGGGGCGCGTTCGCTCGGTGCAGGGTTTGCGCTGGTGAGCAGCGCCAATCCTGCACCGGCGGCGCCGAGCTCGCCGGTGACGCCGACGACGTCCCCCGGTCGCGCACCGTCGCGGCCGACGAGCTCGTCCTCGGCGTCGGCCCAGCCGGTGACCGAGACGGCGATCGTGAGCGCGCCGGCGCGGACGACGTCGCCGCCGGCGATAGTCGTGCCGGTCGTCCCGGCGAGCTCGGCCATGCCGCGTGCCAGCTCGAGCGCGTCGGCGTCGGCGAAGTCGGCTGGCAGAGCTAGTGAGACGTAGGCCTCGCCGGGCTCGGACCCCATCGCGGCGAGGTCGGACAGCGCTGTCGCGAGCGCCTTGTGGCCGACATCCGCGGGCGAGCTGTGAGCGAGGTCGAAGTGGACGCCCTCGGCGACCGTGTCGATCGAGGTGACCGCGAACGGCCGCGCGCGCACGACCGCGGCGTCGTCGCCGCTCGCGCGAACCACGTGCTCGCCGGGTGCGCCGAGCGCGCGCTGGATCGCGGCGATCAGCTCGAGCTCGGCCACGGTGTGGCTAGGGCGTCTGAACCCCGCCGCCTTGGGGCGAGGGAGTCGGTGCCGGCGTCGGAGCGGGCGTGGGCGTCGGTGGGGGCGCTTGGACGTCGGGCTCGCCCTGGGGCGGCGACTCGTAGGCGCCCGAGTTCTCGTCGCCGGTTCCGGTGTCGTCGTCGGTGTCGTAGCCCTCGGTGTAGGTGTCGCCGCTGGAGTAGTCGTAGTCGCCGCTCGACCCGCCGCCGCTGGTCGCGTACTTGCCGGTGCCCGCCGACAGCTGGGCAGGCTCCTCGGGTTGCGGGAACTCGTCGCAGTCCTCGCCGTGGGCAGGGAGCATGAAGGCGTGCCAGACCGGCGCGGCGTAGGTGCCGCCCTGGGCGCCGGGCATCGCGATGCCGGCATCGGGGTAGCCCACCCAGACCGCCGTCGAGAGGTGCGGCGTGTAGCCGACGAACCAGGCGTCCTTGCCCTCGTCAGTCGTGCCGGTCTTGCCGGCGGCCGGACAGCCATAGCCCGCGGCCGTGCCGGTGCCCGACTGGACGTTCATCTCGAGGATCCGCGTCACCTCGTAGGCCTCGCCGTCGGTCAGCACGCGCTTGCCCTCGGAGCTCGCGAGGTCCTCGCTCTTGCCGTCGGGGAAGACGACCTTGGCGATCGCGGTCGGGCGGTGACGGACGCCACCGGCGGCGAGCGTGGCGTAGGCGCTCGCCATCTCCAGCGGGGTCACGCCGAGCCGCAGGCCGCCGAGACCCTCGGCCGGATAGCAGTCGAGCTTTGTCGTGATGCCGAGCATCTTCGCCGTCTTGCAGACGTTCTCCGGGCCGACGTCGAGGATCAGCTGGGCGTAGACCGAGTTGTCAGACGACAGCGTCGCGCGCGTCAGGCTCTCCGAGCCGGCGTAGGTGTTGCCGAAGGTCTTGACGTCCCAGGGGGCGTAGGTCGGGTCGTCGATGCTCAGCGGCTTGCTGACGTAGCTCGTCGAGTCGGGGTCGATCCCCTGGCGGACGGCTGTCGTCAGCACCATCGTCTTGAAAGCGGAACCGGGCTGGCGGTGGGCCTGCGCCGCGAGGTTGAAGGTGCGGTCCTGGTAAGTCCCGCTCGAGGCCATCGCCTTGATCTCGCCGTTCGCCGGGTCGATCGAGACCATCGCCGAGCCGGGTCCGGCCGGATCGGCGTAGTAGGAGTTGATCGCCTCGCGGGCGACGTCCTGCATCTTCGGGTTGATCGTCGTGTGGACCTTCAGCCCGCCGCGGCGGTAGACGCCGACGCCGTAGCGCTCGATCAGTTGCTCCTGGACGTAGTCGAAGAAGTAGGGCTCGCGCCGGCGCGTGTAGCGCGTCCCCTGCTTGACGTCGAGCGGCGCGACCTGTGCCTCGTTGCGCGCGGCCGGGGTGATGTAGCCGTGGTCGGCCATCGCCTCGAGCACCTCGTTGCGCCGGGCGAGCGCCGCGCGCGCGTTCTGGAACGGGTTGTACTGAGAGGGCGCCTGCGGCAGGCCGGCCAGCGTCGCCGCCTCGGCCAGCGTCAGCTCGCGCGCGTGCTTGTCGAAGAAGGTCTCGGCGGCGGCCTCGACACCGATTGCCGTCCGCCCGCCGACCGTTCCGTACGGCACGTCGTTGAGGTAGTTCTGCAGGATCCATTTCTTCGAGCGCTCCTGCTCGAGCTCGCTCGCCAGCTTCGCCTCGCGGATCTTGCGCTCGATGTTGCGCTGCGGGTCGTCGATGTAGAGCGCGCGCACGAGCTGCTGGGTGATCGTCGAGCCGCCCTGCAGGCTCTTGCCCGACTCGAGGTTCTTGATCCCGGCACGGACGATCGCCCCGTAGTCGACGCCGCCGTGCTTGTAGAAGTTCGCGTCCTCGATCGCGACCGTCGCGTTGCGCAGGTCGGCGGGCATCTGCTCCCAGTCGATCGGCGTGCGGATCTCGTCCGACTGGACGTAGCCGAGCCGCGAGCCGTCGGCCGCGTAGATGACGCTGCTCTCGCCCTTGTCGTTCGGCTTCAGCTCGTCGAGCGCGGGCGCCGACGCGGCGATCGCGATCACGTAGCCGGCGGCCGACGCCGCGACGATCGCCGCGATCACGCCGACCACCGTCAAGCCGACGAAGAGCGGCTTTCCACGGGTCGCGCGGCGTCGACGCTGCTTGCGTTGGCGGTAGGTCATGAGAGGGACCGGCCGGACGGCCGACGTTCTAGCTTAGTGCGTCGGTTCTCAGCCGGCGAAGGCTTTCCTGCCTCAGCGCCGCGGCGACCGTTCCCCGCTCGGGAGCGGTCGGTGCCCAACTGCTCACCGTCAGGCGGATTCCATCGCTCGTGATCTCGGCGACGCGCGCCTCGACCGTGTCGTGGACAAGCAGCTCGAGTGCGCGATCGGCGTCGCCGTCCGGCGGTAGCCACACGTCTACTACGACCTTCACGCGTGGGTCGATCACGGTGTGATTGACGATCGACGATTGCGCGAGCCGCTCGTTCGGCACGACGAGCCGCCGGCCGTCGTCGCAGCGAATCGACGTGTAGGCGAGCCGGATGTCCTCAACCTCGCCGGTCTCCTCCTCGAAGGTGACCAGATCGCCGACGCGGATCGGCTGCGAGATCGCGAGCGAGATGCCGGCGATTGCGTTGGCGAGCGACTGGCGGGCGGCGAAGCCGACGACGAGGCCGAGCAGCGCCGAGGAGGCGAGGATGCCGGTCGCGATCCGCTGGACCGAGGGGAACTGACGCATCGCGAGCGCGACGCCGATCACCAGGATCGTCACGAAGATCAGGCGACGGACGAGCCGCAGGCGGGTGTCGACGACCGGCGACAGCTCGCCGCTGCGGGTGATCCGCTCGGCCGCCCTGTGGGCGTGGCGGTTGAGGATCCGGTCGACGATCTCGGCGATCGCGAACGCCGCCAGGACGGTGACGATCGCCGTCACCTCGTTCTCGTGGTCGGAGACGAATGACGCGAGCGTGAGACCATCCGGCATCGGCATGACGCAGGAGGCTACTCAGGCAGTAGGAGCGCAGCGCCCGCTGGCGGGTCTCGTCGCGCGCGTGCGCGCGAGCGAGGCGGTGCGGATGGCGTGGCGGGCGTTCGCCTGGTCGCGGCTGGCGATCCTGCTGGTGGCGATCTTTGCCGCGCTGTCGGCGGGCGTGGCGACCCAGCGCAACGCGGCCAAGTTCGACCTG
>CAMLNW010000081.1 GCA_946481495.1 uncultured Actinomycetes bacterium | reverse complement strand
GACGATGCGATCTCGGCCGAGCGGATCGACGACGGGCTCGTCCGCGTCTGGGTCCACATCGCCGACGTGACTGCCTTCGTGCGGCCAGGCGGGGCGCTCGACCGTGAGGCGCTGCGCCGCTCGACGAGCACCTACGTTCCCGGCGCCGTCGAGCCGATGCTGCCCGAGCAGCTGAGCAACGGCGAGTGCTCGCTGCGCCCAGGCGAGGACCGGCTCGCGGCGTCGACGTGCGGAAGGTGTCCTTCCACCGTTCGACGATCTGCTCCGACGTTCGCCTGACCTACGGCCAGGTCGACGAGGTGTTCGCGGGCCGCGCCCATGCCGAAGCGCCTTGGGACGAGCCGCTGGCCGCCGCGCGCGCGGTCGCCCGCGCGCTGCGCGAACGCCGCGAGCAGCGGGGTGCGCTCGAAGTCTTCTCACACGAGCCGGAGTTCGAGTTCGATGGTGACGGCCACGTGGTGGCCGCCAGCCAGGACCTCGAGACCGAGTCGCACGTGCTGATCGAGGAGCTGATGATCCTCGCCAACGAGCAGGTCGCGACCTACCTCGCGGAGCGCAAGCTGCCGACGCTCTACCGCGTGCACGAGAAGCCGGACCCGCCGGCAGTCGAGGCGATGCTGGAGAAGCTGGCCGCGCTCGACGTGCCAACGCCGGCGACGCCGAAGTCGATGAGCCCGCAGCAGGCAGCCGACGTCGCGGGCGAGGCATCGCGGATGGCTGCCGCCTATGCGTGGACGCACGGTCGCGGCGCGGCTGCTTTCAGCTCGCTCGTGCTGCGCTCGCTGAAGCCGGCTTACTACTCGCCGCGTAACGTCGGCCACGCCGGGCTCGCGTCGCCACGCTACTGCCACTTCACGTCGCCGATCCGGCGCTACCCGGACATCGTCGCCCACCGGGCGCTGCTTGCCGGGTTGGGGCTCGACGATGCGGCGCCACGGGCACACGAGCTCGACGAGCTGGGGATCGTCTGCAGCGAGGCCGAGCGGACGGCGATGAGGATCGAGCGCGGTGCCGACGACATCTGCCTGGCGTTCTTGCTGGAGCGGCGGTTGGCGGAGCGAGCGACAGCAGGCTCTTTGGACGGTGAACCGCCGACCTGGGATGGAGAGGTCGTCGGGGTGATCGCCAAGGGCTGGTTCGTGCGCTTCGGCGACGAGCGCTTCGAGGGGATGCTGCCGGTCCGCCGCGTCGATGGCTGGTGGGCGCCCGACGAGTACGAGAGCCAACTCGTCGACGCCAACTCCGGCCGGGCGATACGGCTTGGCGATTCGGTGCGCGTCGAGGTAGCGCGGGTCGAGCCGGTGCGCGGACGCGTGGACCTCGACCTGATGGCTTAGAGCGACCGAACCGTCAGCCACGACGCACACTGTCGTTACTCCGGCGTGTTGTTACCGGAGGGAGACCCGTCGAGGATCGCTGGATGCTCTCAAAGCCTCTTCGTGGTCACGCGCTGCCAGAGAACGTTCCAAACTGGCAGCCGCTCCTCACGCTTGCGCCTGCTCATATCGACGATTTCATGTGGATGTTCGTCGTTGGTTGCGACGACGCGACTCGCATTCACGCCTTTAAGCACTATCGGACTCGCCGCTATCTGCATTTGAATACTGATGGTCGCGCATTCGTGTGGCGGCCTGCGGAGCGCTACCACGAGATTGATCCGCTTAAGTTGCTTGCGCTGGTTCTGGCGTAGCTGGCGCAATGCCCAGGATCAGCAGCTTCTATGGGATCACGATCTGGATGTATCACGACGAGAGCCAGCATCGCGGGCGCCCTCATTTTCATGCTCGCTATGGTGCCTCGGAGGCCTCCGTTGACCTTGAGCGGCTGGTGATCATGTCGGGCAGATTGCCTCCTCGGATACGGAAGTTGGTAGTCGAGTGGGCTCTCGTGCATCGTCCTGAGCTGCGCGAGAACTGGCAGCGTGCGCGAGCGCATCGCCCCTTGCTGTCGATTGAGCCGCTTCGGTAGGCCGTCTACGATCAGCGTGATGAGAAGCACCCCGCTCTTGATTGATGCCGCCCCTGTCCACGGATACACCGTCCGTGTCCGCTTTGAGGATGGCTTGGAGGCCGAGATCGATCTCTCTTACCTTCTTGGCTACGGCGGGGTCTTCGAGCCGCTTCGCGATCGCGACTACTTCTGCTCCTTGAGGGCGGATGCCGATGCGGGGACGATCGTCTGGCCAAACGAGGCGGACATTGCGCCCGAGACGCTCTATGCCCACGCTCGGCGCGATGTAGCGGACGGTCGCTTGAGGCCGTCGGGCCGGTAGCGTCGCCGGCGATGGCGAAGAAGGGCAAGCGCAAGGCGGCACCCGGGGACCTGGCGAGCAACCGTCAGGCGTCGTTTCGCTACCACCTGCTCGAGAAGATCGAGTGCGGCGTGATCCTCCAGGGTTCGGAGGTCAAGTCGATTCGTGACGGTGGCGTCCAGATCAAGGACGCCTACGCACACATCGACAAGCAGGAGCGGGTCTGGCTGCACAACATGCACGTAGCGCCATACTTGCCCGCCTCGCGTGAGAACCACGAGCCCGAGCGGCCGCGCGAGCTGTTGCTGCACGCCGCCGAGATCGAGCGGCTGATCGGACAGACGTCGCAGAAGGGGCTGACGCTCGTGCCGACGCGCGTCTATCTCAAGGGCGCGCGCGTGAAGGTTGAGATCGCGGTCGCGCGCGGCAAGGACCAGGGCGACAAGCGGCGCGATCTCAAGGCGAAGGATCAGCAGCGGGACATCCAGCGCGCCCTCGCCGAGCGCGAGCGCTAGCCGACCTTCGCACTAGGCTGCGCCCGTGGTCGAGGTCGACGCAGCGTCCTTCCTGGTCATCGTGGCCGTCGCCTCGCTCGCGGGGCTGACGTCGGCGCTGCTGCAGAAGCGGATCGCGATTCCCGTGGTGGTGCTCGAGCTGCTGCTGGGCATCGTCGTCGGGCCGGACGTGCTCGGTCTCGCGATGTCGGACAGCTTCACCGACTTCTTCTCGAATCTCGGACTGGGGATGCTGTTCTTCTTCGCCGGCTACGAGATCGACTTCAAGCGCATCCAGGGTCAGCCGCTGAGGCTGGCACTGCTCGGCTGGCTGCTGTCGCTGGCGATCGCCTACACGGTCGGTGGGCTGCTGGCTTGGGCGGGGATCGTGCTGTCGCTGCTCTACACCGGGTCGGCCTTGGCCACGACCGCGATCGGGACGTTGATCCCGGTGCTGCGTGACGCCGGTGAGCTGCCGACGCGCTTCGGCACCTTCCTGCTCGCGGCGGGCGCCATCGGCGAGTTCGGCCCGATCCTGCTGGTGACGCTCGTGCTGGCCGGCGGCCAGCCAGTCGAGGAGGCGGCGATCCTCGTCGCCTTCGTGGCCATCGCGGTTGTGGTCGCCGTGATCGCGGTGCGCTCGACGTTCCTCGGCTGGCCGCTGATGGAGCGCACGCTCGAGGCGAGCAGCCAGGTTGCGATCCGACTGTCGGTGCTGCTGATCTTCAGCCTGGTTGCGCTCGCCTACGAGCTCGGGCTCGACCTGCTGCTCGGCGGCTTCGTGGCGGGCCTGATCACGCGAATGGCGCTCCAGGGGCGCGAGGTCGAGCTGTTCGAGTCGAAGCTGACCGCGGTCGGCTACGGGTTCTTCATCCCGTTCTTCTTCATCGTGAGCGGCGTCAAGTTCGACCTCGACGCGCTGCTGTCGTCGCCCGAGACGCTCTACAAGCTGCCGCTGTTCCTGGTGCTGTTCTTCCTGGTCCGCGGCGGTCCGGCGCTGCTGCTCTATCGCGGCGTTCTGAAGGAGCGCCGCGACCGCCTCGCGCTCGGCTTCTACTCGGCGACCGAGCTGCCGCTCGTCGTCGCGATCACGACGATCGCCGTCGACGGCGGCCATATGCGCAGCTCGACCGCCGCTTCGCTCGTTGGGGCGGCGATGCTCTCGACCTTCGCCTTCCCGCTCGTTGCGATGTCGCTGCGCAAGGGACGCGCGGGCACCGACCTCGAGCCCCAGCTCCAGGCGGCCTGACCCGCTCGCGGATCAGTCGCGCGCGAGCAGGGCGATCAGCGCCGACTGGACGAACTGGGGCGGGAAGGTCATCACCGTCTCACCGCGATGGCGCTTGAGGAAGCGTGCGCCCCAGCGTGCTCCGCGCAGCCCGCGGGGGAGGCCGCCGCGCGTGAACATGCCGTCCTGGGCGGCCGCGGCGCTGTCGGTGAGGAACTCCTCGAGGGCGAGTGCCGGGATCACGCGGCAGCGCGCGTGGACGGTCTTGCCGCTCTTGTTCTCGAGTCCGTGCTTGGTCCCAGGCATCACCGGCACCTCGCCGTCGCTCGGGCGCAGGACCCGCTTGTTCTTGCCGACCAGCACCTCGACCTCGCCGTCGATCACTGACCAGTACTCCTCCTGACGCGGGTGGAGGTGGGGCGGCAGCTGGCCACCGGGCTCGAGCCAGGTGTCGACGATCAGGTTCTCGCCGTCGGGGGTGAAGGTGTGACGGGCGCGGTGGACGGGATCGTGGACGGGCTCGCTGTCGGGGGTCATGAGGAGCCTCCTGTCGGCTTGCAAGGCGTGTTGTTACCGGTAGGTAACTTAGCAAGTTTAGCAAGTCAAGTTACTCTGCGGTAACCATGTCCGCGACGATCCCCGAACGGCGACGGATGCCGACCGCCGAGCGGCGGGCAGTCATCTTGCGCGCGGCCGGCCCGCTGTTCGCTCGCGATGGCTATGCGGGGACGCGCCTCGATGACGTCGCCGCCGCGGCGGGCGTCACCAAGCCGATTCTCTACCGCCACTTCGACTCGAAGAAGGCGCTCTACGTAGCGTTGCTCGACAAGCACGAGGCGGATCTGCCGACCTTCTTCGAGCGCGTGGCCGGCGTCGCGCCCGACCTGGCGCCAGAAGTACTGGTGCGCTTGATCCTCGAGCATTGGCTCGACTACGTGCGCGAGAACCAGCACGCCTGGGCGATGCTCTTCCGCGACGCGTCCGGCGACGACGAGTTGCGTCGGCGGCGTCGCGAGGTCAGCGCGCGCGCCCGCGAGGTGATGGCCGGCTTTGTTGCCGGCGTGGGCGGCGCCCACGCGCCTGCCGATCAGGTCGAGCCGACGGCGGAGCTCCTTACCAGCGGCCTCGCCGGCCTAGCGCTCTGGTGGATCGATCATCCCGAAGTCCCGAAGCAAACGGTGGTCGACACGGCCGCACGCCTCTGCGTGCCGGCTGTCGTGGGGTGACTAGCGAATACGCGGTCCGTTCCAGCCGATGCTCGACCTAGCATATATGCCATGAACTCACATATGATCGTTTACATGGACAGCTCGGCGCTGATCAAGCGCGCCGAGACCGGGCCAGACTTTGAGCTGGCCGCCAACCTGTGGGACTCCGCAGACCGGATCGTGTCTAGCGAGCTTGCCTGCTCTGAGGCAGGAGCCAAGACCGCCTTGCCTCAGACGATGCTCGATCGCCTCGAAATCGTCCAGACCGACGACCGGATCGCGGCCGCGGCCGACGAGCTGGCCGAGCGCCACGGGCTCGCCACCAGCGAATCGGTCCACTTGGCTTCGGCGCTGAGCATCGAAGCTCCACGAGTCGTGGTCGCGAGCTGGAATGCCGCGCTTGCAGCCGCGTCGGCGGAGTGCGGATTGGCTGTGGTGCCGCGCTAGACTGGAATGGCTTCTACGGGGACGACAGGCTTCGACGTGGTCGGTCCGTGGATGCAGTTGCGAGTCGAGGTTGTCGGTAGGCCTCGTTAAACAACCGGCAAAACCATAGTTGCGGATGAGAATCACTCGTTCGCGCTCGCTGCCTAGCTAAAACTAGCCAGTGAGCTGTCGGCCTCCCCTCGGCCCGTGGGGGAGATGTTCGGCATCAGAAACGGGCTTGCTCCCGTCGCGCGTCTCTGGCGGCGGGGGGACTCACTACAGAGACTGGCTCCGAGCAACCCGGCCGGTCAGGCTAGCTCGGGGTGAGAACAGAGGGCCGGCTACGCTCGTAGACGCTGTATTCGCACGACTGCGGACGTGGGTTCGATTCCCACCGTCTCCACTGCCGTCCTCATCCGATTGTCTGGGTGAGGACGGACTCGGCGGTCAGGCGCGCGTCGTCTCTGTCGAGTGCCCCGGCGATGTCGTCGGGTTCGATCTCGGCCGCGTCATATGCGACGACGATCGACTCGTCGCCCGGATCGAGGTAGGTCGACTCACCAAACGGCGTGTAACGAGTCGCACCGATGGTGATCAGGGCCTTCGACGGGTGGCTGCAGGCACGCAGGTAGTTGCCGATCGGCTCGAGCGGTGTGTTGGGGCCGCCCTGCTGGTTGCGCATCCGGTCAACGATCCAGCCGAGCAGACGGTCGCCGTAGTACGAGTAGCCGGTCAGCGGGCTGTCGATGCCGTAGACATGGATTTCGCCTTCGCGGCGCAGGAAGCACGCAAGGCGGAAGCTAGCGGTTGCCTGCTCGAGACCGGCGGCGCCGATTGGCAGGAAGCGTCGCGCGACGCCTTTCGAGTTGGCGCCCCAGTTCTTCTTCTGGCTGATCTTGGCGGCGCCGGGAAGCCGGATCGAGCAGTCGTTGCAGGCGCCGAAGGCGAACGGTATGAGCGCCTCGACCAGGCCGTCGTCGCCGTATCTGACGTCGCAGGCCAACCCGATCTCGGGCTCGGCCTGCAGGCTCTTGGCCGCGTCGGGGTCGGAGGGCCGTGCGATCGTGTCGTGTGACAGTGGGAAGACCGACAGGAATGAGTCGTGGCCCGGTGTGTAGAAGGGGAACAGCCCCTTCGGAGCAGTCTCGGTCGCCTCCACGTTGATGAAGTCGCTCGCCTCGCCAGCCTGCTCCAGGTGCCCCGCGAAGTTCCCGGCGACCCCGATGCCGAACCAAGAGCGGAGCGCGGGCAGTTCGATCTCAAAGGTCGCTGTGCTAGGTGGGAGGCGCATCGGGCAGGAAGCGTACGGTGAACGGCTCCAGCCGATGTAGCGTCTAGAATTCTTCTCATGACGCTACACATGCTGAAGCGCGAAGTTGGCATCCGCGAGCTTCACAACCAACTGAGCCGCTACGTCAACCATGTGGCCGAGGGGGGCGAGGTCGTAGTCACAATGCGGGGCAAGCCAGTCGCGCGACTGACACCACTGGAAATTGTCGATCCGTTGGCGGATCTGCGGCAACGAGGACTCGTGCAGGAGCCCACCGGAGATTGGCGGCCACGTCCGCTGGGCGATCGCCCAAGCCCTACCGAGCCGATCGCGCCGCTGATCTCCGAGCAACGGGGATGATCGCTTACTTCGACAGCTCGGCCTTGGTGAAGATGATCGTCACCGAGAAGGATGCCGGTCTAGCTAGCGAGATGTGGGACGCCGCATCCTGGCGAATCACCAGCCACGTGTCGTATCCGGAAGTTCGCGCAGGGGTGGCTGCGGCGCAGCGTGACCATAGGATCGATCCTCGGAGAGGTCCCGAGATCCTCCTTGACCTCGAGCGGCTTTTCGCCTCGATGCGGTTGGTGCAACCTGACGGTGACCTGTGCTGGCGCGCGGGCGTCCTCGCGGAGCGGCATGCGCTGCGTGGTTATGACGCTGTGCACCTGGCAACCATGGTGGGCATCGAGGCCCCACGTGTCGTAGTTGCGACCTGGGATCGCGAGTTGGGCGTCGCCGCCAGCAAATGCGGACTGGGCGTAGTGCCGAGTCCGCCGCGTTGGTCGGAAGAACAGGCCGGCGAGGGTTGATCCGCGCGACGTTGTCTAGAGACGCGGATCGGAGTCGAGTCGACTCACGTCTGCTAGGACTGGTCCCGTGCCCGGTCCCACCAAACTCGCTTCGCTGTTCGCCGTCGGGCGGCTTGCGTTCGGGATCGGATTGCTCGCCGCTCCCGGAAAGGTCGCAACCGGTTGGATCGGCGCCGACGCACGACGTCCCGCCACGACGCTCGTCATCCGCGGCCTTGGTGCTCGGGACGTCGTGCTGTCTGCCGGTGCACTGGCGTCGCGCGACGATCCCGCACGGCTGGCCGGTTGGGTGGCCGCTGCGGTCGGCTGCGACCTCGCCGACATCGCGATCACGCTCGCGACGCCGGCGGACGCGTTGCCGTCCAATGCGCGCTGGGGCACGGTCGCGCTCGCCGGAGGATCGGCCTTGGCCGGGGCGCTCCTCTACCGCGACCTTGACCGTTAGCCGCGACCGCGCTAGCGGTCGCCCTTCATCCCGCGAGCCTCACGCTGGATGCGGCTGTATGAGCGCCCACGCTGCTCGCGCTCGCGGGCGGCCGCGCGACGGTCGTCGACCCACTTCTGCTCGCGGGCGAGCTTGCGCCAGGCCTCGATCCGCGTGGCGTCGACTCCCTCGCGCACGGCGCAGCCGGGCTCGGTCTCGTGCTCGCAGTCGTTGAAGCGACAGCCCGCCGCGAGCTCGTCGATGTCGGCGTAGGTCTCGCCGGCGCCGTCCCAGAGGCCGACCTCGCGGATGCCGGGCGTGTCGATCAGCAGCGCTCCGCCGGGCAGCGCGATCAGCTCGCGTGTGACGGTGGTGTGCCGGCCGCGGCCGTCGTGCTCGCGGATCGCCCCGGTAGCCTGGCGCTCCTCGCCGAGCAGCGCGTTGACGAGCGTCGACTTGCCGGCGCCCGAGGGGCCCAGCAACACGGCTGTGCTCCCCGGCGTGAGCAAGGAGCGAAGCACCGCGATCCCGTCGCCGGTCTTGGCGCTGACGGCCACCGCGTCGACGACGCCTACCTCGCGTGCGGTCGCGGCGGCAGTGCGGTCGGCGTCGGGGTCGAGATCCGACTTGGTCAGCACCAGCGTCACTGCCACGCCGTCGGCGTGGGCGAGCGCCGCCAGCCGCTCGATCTGGCGAGCGTTCGGCTCGGGCAGCGGCGCCGTCAGCAGCGCCAGGTCGACGTTGGCCGCCAGCACCTGCGGCGCCGTCGCCTCGCCGGCCGCGCGCCGAACGATCGTCCCGCGCCGCTCGAGTAGGGCCGCGATCTCGCCGGCGGAATCGACCGCCACCCAGTCGCCGGTAACCGGCGGCTGCTCGCGCATCCTGCCGCGTGCGGTCAGCAGCCGCGGCTCCTCGCCGCCTGGCTCGGCGACCACCCAGTGGCCGCGATGCTGGGCGAGCACACGGCCCGCCGTCAATCCCGGATCGCCGATCGCGTCGAGCTCGGCGTCCACGTCGTCCCGCCGGCCAAGGCCGGCAAGCTGGTCAATCATCTGAAGAGTCCTCCACGAAGGTCACACATGAACGGTCGCGTCGCGGCGTCCAGGCAACAGCCCAAACGCCTGCCTCAAACGGCCGTGGCGGCGGTGACGTGTGTGTCGTGGCGGCGGTTCATCCACCCGCGACCTTAGCGCAGGCTCTTGACTTGTCGGCATCGAGTCCCGACAATTGGCACTGATGAGAGGGTTCTGGGAGCGGTCCGTGTGGATCGCCGTGATTGCTGCGTTCATGGGGGCTAGTTGTTTCAGTGTTGCGGAATGCAAACGCGGCAGTCCGGCTGAAGCACGACAAGGCGCACGAGACGCGGTTCTCGCTTGACGGCAGCTCCTTGACGGTCACCGTTGTGGATCTGCCACGCTACGGGCAGCATCCGCCGACACTAGAGCAGCTGTCGGGTGAGGAAGTACGCGTTGCCTGCGGAACCAGCTTTCGTCGTTACACGCGCAAAACCGTTGCCGTGGAGATCGCGCGCTGGCCTGTTGATGCCCGTTCGATGACCTTCACGCTCAGCCGAGACGTCTCACGTGCCGCCAAGTGGTGTGAGATAGAGCAGTGGGACCGCTACGGCTACGACATCGCGTTCGTCAGCTTTAGAACGGCAGAGCCGTTGCGACTCGTCGCGCGAGGCGCGCTCAGCGACGGAAAGCGTTGGCGCTTCATGGGCGGGCGTGGTGAGCGGCTGGAGCCATGTCTGCAGCTGTGGATTCGCGGAGATGGCGGCTACGGAACCTGCTTCCAAGGCGAGGCTGAGCGGGAGGCCAACCTCACTAGCACCGTAATTTCGCCCAAATGCAACGGTGAGCTGTTCTTGGTGGGCGTCGTGTCACGCCGCGCCCGCAGTGTCGCAGCCACTCTCGCTGATGGCTCGATCGTCATCCCGGAGCTACACAAGCGGCCCGTGGGGTCCAAGATCCGGGCCAAGTACTTCATCGCCATATTGCCGCCGAGATCCGAGGTCATTCATGTGGTGGCGCGAGATGCTGACGGGCGTCGCGTCGCTCGTAAGCGCAACCGCGACATGTTCGGAGACCTGTGCGACGGCTACTGACCACTATCGAGCCGGTTCCCCGTTCTCGCCCCAGTCCGCCACGAACAGGTCCAGCGCTAGCTCAGCGTCGCCGTCGCCCGCGGTGTAGCCGCTGAGGTCGGTGATGCCGGCGGCGGCGAGGACCTCGTCGTCGAGGTAGGTGTTGCCGGAGGCGGCGGAGGGGGGCTTGCGGAGGATCTCGTAGGCGGAGTCGGCGACGATCTCGGGGGTGCGGCTGGCGGCCATCGCGGCGTCGCCGCCGAGCAGGTTCTGGACGGCGGCGGTGGCGATGATCGCTTCGACCGCGCCCCCGACGCGCACGTGCACCGGCGCCGGGCGCTCCTCGGGCGGCGCCGCCGTCTCGCGCAGCTCGCGCTCGCGGGCGATCTGAGTGCGCGCCAGCTCGCTGGCGCGCTTGAGTTGCTGCTCGGCGTTCAGCGCGGCTGCCTCGGCGCTCGCCAGCGCGGCCTCGGTTCCGGCGTGGCCGCCACCGACCACGATTACGTCAAAGATTTCAAAGGCTTGGGACATGCCGCATTCTGCCGAA
>CAMLNW010000080.1 GCA_946481495.1 uncultured Actinomycetes bacterium | reverse complement strand
GGTGCTCGATCTCGTGCGTCACCCTCTCGACTTCCTCCACCGCGCGAGCATATGCAAGCTCGAACGCCTCTTGCAGTACGACCGCCCCTGTGTCAACCCCCTCGTCAACGTAGTGGACCGTGACCCCGCTGACCTGGACACCGTAGTCGAGCGCCTGCTCGATCGCGCGCACGCCCGGGAACGCCGGCAGCAGCGACGGGTGGACGTTGATCAGCCGCCCCTCGAAGCGCCGGATGAAAGGCCCGCCGAGGATCTCCATGAAGCCGGCGAGCACGACGAGGTCGATCCGGTGGTCGTCGAGCCAGTTGCCGAGCGCGGCATCGCGCGCGTCGCGGTCGGGGTGATCGCTCTTGGCGAAGACGGCGCCCTCGACGCCCGCGGCCGTCGCTCGCTCGAGGCCGCGCGCGCCGGCGCGACTCGAAGCGACACAGGTGACCTCGATGCCGTCGCGGCCATGGACCTGGTCGATCAGCGCCTGGAGGTTGCTGCCCTCGCCTGAGATCAGGACGCCGACGCGAAATGCCATGTCGATCAGGCGGCCAGCCGCGCGGCGGGCACGCTGAGAGTGGGACGGATGCCGCCGGAGACCTCGATCGAACCGGCGGCGATCAGCTCGTCGACCCGGGTGAGAATGTCGGCGCGGCGCATGTGCGCGGCGGCGGCGTAGCCCGGCAGGCCGTCGTAGGAGTTGCGCTCGATCTTCTGGCTGCGGCCGCCGTGGACGATCGCGGCGCAGGTCGTGCGTCCGATCGCCGGCTTGGCGAGGCGGGCTACGGAGATGATCGCGTCGTCGAGGTTGGCGACCTCGTGTTGTGGCATTGGTGGGAGTAGGGGGATGAGGTCTTTGTTGCAGACGTCGCAGCAGGGGACGGGAGAGGAGTCCCTGCCGCCATCGCCGAAGTGCTTCAGGATCGCGGTGCGGCGGCAACGATCACTCTCGACGTAGGCCCAGATCTCGCGGTACTGGCGCCAGCGTGCGCTGGCGCCCTCCTCGACGGAGCGGCGGCACTGAGCGGCGATCAAACGCTCGTAGGGGGCGACGATCTTGCCGGCGACGCGGTCGGGTGAGGACGGCGACGGCGAGATCGCGCCGGCGCGGGTGAGGTGACCGAGCACGGCGCGCAGGCGGTCGGGCATTCCGCCGACGGCGCCGACGAGGTCGCTCGCTTCGACGGCGTAGCGGCCGTTCTCGTTGGTCGCGGCGCGCAGCTGCTCGTAGAGCCTGGCCGGCAGCTTCTCGTCGACCTCCTCGCGCTTGATGAAGTGGACGTGCAGCGCCTTGTCGCGGTTCTCGGCGAGCAACAGCGCGCGTGCCGGCAGGCCGTCGCGTCCTCCGCGGCCTGCCTCCTGGTAGTAGGCCTCGAGCGAGGCCGGCGTGCTGGCGTGGATCACGGTCCTGACGTTCGGCTTGTCGACGCCCATGCCAAAGGCGTTGGTCGCGACGATCACGCGCACGTCGTCCGCGAGAAAGCTCCGTTGGACGTCAGCACGCGTCTGGCGGTCGAGACCGGCGTGGTAGGCGAGCGCGGGCTCGCCGAGCGCCTCGGTCAACTGCTCGGCGATCTCCTCGGTGCCGGCGCGCGTGCCGGCGTAGACGATCGCCGGCAGCGCGTCCGCCTCCTTCAAAGCCTGCGCGATCAGCGCAGGCTTCTCATGGCCTCCGGGCCGGGCGACGACGAACGACAGGTTCGGCCGGTCGAATCCGGTCGACACCTTGACCGGCTCGTCGAGCCCGAGCCGGCGGGCGATGTCGAGCGCGACGCGCGGAGTCGCCGTCGCCGTCGATGCGACGATCGAACCGGCGCCGAGGTAGCGCGCGGCGTCCGCGAGCCGGAAGTAGTCAGGCCGGAAGTCGTGTCCCCACTGCGACACGCAGTGTGCCTCGTCGACGACGAACAGGCCGATCCGCACGTCCTGCATCGCCTCCAGAAAGCCCGGCGAGGCAAACCGCTCCGGAGCGACATAGAGCAGGCTCAGGTCGCCACCAGCGGCGTGGCGCAGCGTCTCGGCGTTCGTCGCCGCGTCGCGCTGCGCGTTGACGAGCGCGACCCGGTCGCCAAGCCCGCGCGCCTGTAGCGCCTCGACCTGGTCCTGCATCAGCGCCACCAGTGGCGACACGACGATCGTCAGGTCGTCGCGCATCAGCGCCGGCAGCTGGTAGCAGAGCGACTTGCCGCCGCCGGTCGGCATCAGGACCAGCGTGTCGCGACCCGCGAGCGCCGCCTCGCAAGCCTCGCGCTGCCCCGGCCGGAAAGCCGAGAACCCGAAGTACTTCTGCAGCGCCTGTTCCAACTCCATCGCCCGGCAACCGTAGCGCCGCCACCGGCCGCCAAGACCGCCGTCACAGACCTGTGTCGCGCCGGTGTTGTCCCGTCACACGGCGCTCGACAACCTGGCCGCCATGGACTTTCCGTCTCATCTAGCCGCCGCCGCGGCCGGCATCATCGCAGGAGCGTCGCTGAGCGAAACGACCGACCCGTTGGTCAGGACCATCGGAGGCTGGGCGAGCTTCGGCGGGGCGGCGATGTGCGCGTGGGAGGCAACGCGAGAGGAGCCGCGCTGGGATCGGGCGGCTGGTCTTGGAGCAGCGGTTGGGACCGTGATCGGCAGCCTCGCACTGCTGCACGACATCGCAACCACGTGGTAGCGTATATGCCATGCTGAAGTCGATCCTGTTCGTGCTGCCGATCTTGGTCTTCGGTGTATGGACGGTGTGTGCCGTCCAGGACGCTCTCGAGTTCGGCAACCTGGTGCGAGATGCGCTGCTGGCTGTGCTCTTGATCGCGAGCTACGAGGCCGACGATCGCTACGGGCCGGGTGCGGCGGAGCGAAAGCGGCGGGAGCGCGAAAGGCGCCGCTAGCTCAGCCGCCGCTGACGACGGGCAGCTCGAAGGCGTACTTGCCTTGGGCGTCGCCGGTGCCGTCGAGCGGGTACTCGCCAGAGAAGCAGGCGTCGCAGTGGGTGCCGCGCTCGCCGCGGATCGCCTCGTAAACGCCCTCGAGCGAGAGGTAGGCGAGCGAGTCGCACTCCAGGTGCTCGGCGATCTCCTCGACGTTGCGGCCGTGGGCGACCATCTCGTCGGTCGTCGACATGTCGACGCCGTAGTGGCAGGGGTAGCGAATCGGCGGCGCCGAGATCCGCATGTGGACCTCGAGCGCACCCGCGTCGCGCAGCATCTGGACGATCTGGCGGGTCGTGTTGCCGCGCACGATCGAGTCGTCGACGACGACCAGCCGCTTGCCCTCGACGACCTCGCGCAGCGGGTTGAACTTCATCCGCAAGCCATGCTTGCGTAGCTCCTGGCCCGGCTGGATGAAGGTGCGCGCGACGTAGCGGTTCTTGATCAGCCCCTCGTCGCGCGGAATCCCCGACGCCTTCGAGAAGCCGGCGGCGGCCGGATTGCCGGAGTCCGGAACGGCAACGACAACGTCCGCCTCGACCGGCGACTCGCGCCAGAGGATCTCGCCCATCTTGCGCCGCGAGACCTGGGTCCGGTTGCCCTCGAGGATCGAGTCCGGCCGCGCGAAGTAGATGTGCTCGAAGACGCAGAACGCCTTGCGCGGCGAGTCGATCGCCTGGCGCGACTCCATCCCCGCCTCGGAGATCACGATTATCTCGCCCGGCTCGACCTCACGCACCAGCTCGGCGCCGATGATGTCGAACGCGCAGCTCTCCGAAGCGACGCACCAGCGCTCGCCGATCTTGCCCAGCGACAGCGGCCGCAACCCAGCACCGTCGCGGAAGGCGACGAGCTTGTCGGTTGTCATCACGACCGTCGAGAACGCCCCCTGCAAGCGCGGCAGCGTCTCGGCGAGCGCCTCCTCGATCGTGTCGGCCTCATGGGTCGACAGCAGTGCCGCGATGATCTCCGAGTCCGAAGTCGAGCGGAACGAGACGCCCTTGTCGAGCAGCTCGCCGTGCAACTCGACGGCGTTGATCAGGTTGCCGTTGTGCGCCAGCGCGAGGTGGCGATGATCGGAGCGGTAGACCGGCTGAGCGTTCTCCCACGCCGACGAGCCGGTCGTCGAGTAGCGCACGTGCCCGACCGCCATGTCGCCGGTCAGCGCCTTCAGCTTCTGCTCGTCGAAGACCTGCGACACCAAGCCCAGATCGCGCACGGTCATGATGTGGCCGTCTTCGCAGGCTGCGATTCCCGCCGACTCCTGACCCCGGTGCTGAAGCGCGAACAACCCGAAGTACGCGAGCCGCGCAACCTCGGATTCGGGAGCGAATACGCCAAACACGCCGCACTCGTCGCGCGGCCCGTCACGATCGGGGATCGTCGTTTGAGAGGTCACTAAGACCGGTCAGAGGCTGCTAGAAGGCCGGCAATCCTGCCCGGCGGGAACCAAACCAGAGTACTCAACTCTAGTCACTGGTCGAGACGAATCCGTCTGAGTCCGGCCAGGTTGCTGCGACGCCTTGATCGTCTAGCAACGCAAGCAGGTCTGGGCGCGGCTTCTGGGGTACAAGCAACGACCTTTGCGGAGTTGGCTTGATGAAACGGGAGTAGTCCGCGAGTTGACCTAAGGCCATCCGAACCGACGGACGAGCGACGGACCCCTTGGCCTCATACAGGGTGTTCGTTGTCTTGTCGAAGAGATCGCAGAACAGTGGTGCTGCCTCGCCCGAGGGGCGGAGCTGCAACCGGCAGACGTCGTGGCCACGCAACTCAAGTGCCGCTAAGAAGGAACGCACCAGCTTCTGCTCGCGACGCTCAGCCTCGTAAGGCTCACGATCGCCGTCGATCAACGTGGTCTCAGTTGTGAGCTGCTCAACCGGCACCTCGACAACTGCCTCGCCACTCAGCCGATCGAGGCGGGACTTGGTCGGGGTCGCTGGCACACCCGCCTGCTGGGCAAGCCGGAAGACGATGACCGCCCGACGCTCGCCACCATTGGTCTCAGGAGCCTCTGCCTGATAGTCGTCAACGTAGGCGAACTCCCCGATGTATCGGAGCTCCGGACCCTGAGCCTCAAACAGGTGGAGCTCACGCCCCTCGCCAGCATGGTCGCGAATTGCCCGGTTGCCCTGAACCATGCGCTGATCGCCGTACTGGCCCTCGCCCGTGTAGTGGTAGTAGCCATCGTCGTTAGGACCGTCGTAGAGGTAGCCATGCTGCTCCCCCAATCCCGGCGCGGTAATCAAGAAGACGTTGGGGCTCTGCTTGGAGGGGCTGATGCCGCCCTGCCGCCGTCCGCCATAACGCTGATGAAGGGCTACTCGGCGGATCTTGCCGCCCGGCTTGATATCGATGCTCATTATTTATCCTTCGCATTTAGCCTCAATATAAGGCTAAAATACCATGCAAGCGCTCCCCCGGACCCTTGAGGACCCCGAGGGAATCTGGATCGAGATCAGGAGAAAGCGGCCGCGAGCGCGCTGTGAGCGCCGCGCAAGGAGCTAAGCGGCACCCGAACCGGCTGTTCACCAAGGCCGATCTCGAACGTGTCGCCACCGACGGTGCCAAAGATGTCGGTCGGGACTTGCTCGGCCAGACGCTCGATCGCCTCGCGCGTGCCGGAGACGATGAAGCCGCCGACGGCCTCGCCGAAGAGGTAGGGCTCGAGGTCGGCGTAGCCGACCGGCATGGCTTGCTCGGAAGGCGAGGCGAGCTTTGCTCCGATCCCGCCAGCGAGACAGCACTCGGCGATCGCAACGAGGAAGCCTCCCTCGGCCATGTCGTGGGCGGAGGCGAGGTCGCCGGCGCGGACGGCGTCGCGGACGGCGTCTTGGGCCTGCTTGACAGCGGCAAAGTCGGCCTGGGGCAGCGACGTCGGCAGTGGCTCGCCGCGCAGCTTGGCGAGCTCGGAGCCGGCTAGCGAGGGCTGCGGCGTGCCGCACATCGCGATCACGTGGCCCTCCTCGCGGAAGCCGATGCCGATCGCGGCGGCGCGCTCAGCGTCGGGGATCGCGCCGACCATGCCAACGACCGGGGTCGGGTAGATCGGACCGTCGCCGGACTGGTTGTAGAGCGAGACGTTGCCACCGACAACCGGGACGCCGAGTTCGTTCAGCGCGGCAGTCATCCCATCGACCGACTGGGAGAGCTGCCAGGCGATATGTGGCTTCTCGGGGTTGCCGAAGTTGAGGCAGTTGGTCAGGCCGAGCGGCTCGGCACCGACGCAGGCGAGGTTCGACACGCACTCGAGCACCGCCTCGACGGTCCCCCAGTAGGGGTCGCAGGCGACGCGGCGGCCGTTGCCGTCGATCGAGACGGCGATCGCGGTCGAGCCGCCGCCGGTGTCGTGGGCGAGCTGGAGCACGGCGGCGTCGGCGACCTCGGGACGGCGCACGGTCCGCGACTGGACCATGCAGTCGTACTGCTCGAATAGCGGCCGGCGCGAGGCGATGTTCGACGAGCCGAGCAGCGCGAGCAGATTCGCCGCGAGGTCCTCGCTCGGCTCCAGCGTCTGCTTCGGTGCCGGATAGATCTGCTCGGCCGGCTGCTCGGGCGCGAGGTCGTAGAGCGGGCAGTCGTCGACGAGCGCCTCGACCGGCATGTCGCCGACCAGCTCGTCGCCGGAGAAGACGCGCAGGTGGCGGGTGTCGGTGACCGAGCCGATCACCGTGCAGCGGACCTCCCAGCGCTCGCAGACCGCCTCGACCTCGGCCAGCCGCTCCGGCTCGACGACGGCGAGCATGCGCTCCTGCGACTCCGAGACCATGATCTCGAACGGCTCCATGTCGGCCTCGCGCAGCGGCACCTTGGCGACGTCGATGTCGAGCCCGACCTTGCCACCGGACGCCATCTCCGAGGACGACGACGAGAGACCGGCAGCTCCGAGATCCTGCAGCGACGCCAGCAGCTCGCGGTCGAGTAGCTCGAGGCAGGCCTCCATCACCTTCTTCTCCTCGAACGGGTCGCCGATCTGGACGGTCGGCCGCTTGTCGGCATCGTCGGTGTCGAGCTCCGCGCTCGCCAGCACCGATGCGCCGCCGATTCCGTCGCGGCCGGTGCGCGCGCCCATCAGCACGAGATGGTTCCCAAGCCCCGCGGCGGCGCTGCGCGTCAGCCGCTCCTGCGGTGCGATCCCGAGGCACATCGCGTTGACGAGGCAGTTCTGCTCGTACGGCCCCTCGAAGTAGACCTCGCCGCCGACGGTCGCGACGCCGATCGAGTTGCCGTAGTGGCCGATCCCCGACACCGCGCCGTCGAGCAGGTAACGCGACCGCGACGAATCCAGCTCGCCGAAGCGCAGCGAGTCGAGCACCGCGATCGGCCGCGCCCCCACCGCAAAGATGTCGCGCATAATCCCGCCGACCCCGGTGGCCGCCCCCTGGAACGGCTCGACCGCGCTCGGGTGGTTGTGCGACTCGACCTTGAACGCGATCGCCAGCCCGTCGCCCACGTCGACCGCGCCGGCGTTCTCGCCCGGCCCCATCAGCAGGTGCGGCCCCTCGACCGGAAGCCGCCGCAGCAGCTTCTTCGAGTGCTTGTAGGCGCAGTGCTCCGACCACATCAGCGAGAAGACCGCGAGCTCCAGGCCGTTCGGCGGCCGGCCGAGCTTCTGCCCGATCAGGTCGTACTCGGAGTCCGTCAGCCCAAGCGCGCGGGCCTCCTCGCGCAGGTCCGGCGACGTCGCTTCGGCGCTCATGCCGTCGCCGCCCGCGCGGCTGCCGACGCGAACAGGCACGCTCCGTCAGCAGAGCCGGTCAGCGGGTCGACGGCGTGCTCGGGATGCGGCATCAAGCCGACAACGTTGCCCGCTGCGTTGCTAACCCCGGCGATGTCGCGCACCGACCCGTTCGGGTTGCCACCCTCGGCGTACCGGAACACGACCTGGCCGCCAGTCTCCATCTCGGCGAGCGTGTCGTCGGGCGCGTAGTAGCGGCCGGTCGTGTGCTTGACCGGGATCGACAGGATCTGGCCCTGCTCGCAGGCGCTCGTGAACGCCGTGCCAGCGTTGACCACCTCGACGTCGACCTGGCGGCAGAGGAAGCGCAGCTCGGTGTTCGGTAGCAGCGCGCCGGGCAACAGGCCTGCCTCGCAGAGCACCTGGAAGCCGTTGCAGATCCCCAGCACCGGACCGCCATCGCGGGCGAAATCAGCGACGGCCTCCATCACCGGCGAGAACTGGGCGATCGCGCCGACGCGCAGGTAGTCGCCGTAGCTGAAGCCGCCCGGAACGACGACGGCGTCGACCCCCTTCAGGTCGCGGTCGCCGTGCCAGAGGATCTCCGCCTGGCCCTGCTGCTCGCAGGCCAGGACAGCGTCGACCTCGTCGCAGCTGCCGGGGAAGCGAACTACGCCGAACTTCACTCGACCGCGAGGACCTCGTAGTCCTCGATCAGAGGATTGGCGAGCAGTCGCTCGCACATCTCCGGCACCGCGTCGACCGAGTCGACGTCGAGCTCGACCAGCCGGCCGACGTGGACGTTCGCCACACCCTCGAAGCCGAGCGCCGGCAGCGCCCGCTCGACCGCCTGGCCCTGCGGGTCGAGGATTCCCTCCTTCGGCCGGATCAGCACCCGCGCCCTCACGATCCCGACCGCTCCAACCAGGCCGTGAACGGCTCGTCGGCGATCCGCTCGTAAGCGTCGACGTAGCGCGCCCGCGTGCCCGCAACGACGTCGTCGGGGATCGCCGGCGCCGGTGGCGCCTTGTCCCAGCCGGAGCCCGAGGCCCAGTCGCGCACGAACTGCTTGTCGAAGCTCGGCTGGCCCTGTCCCGGCGCGTAGCCGTCGGCGGGCCAGAAGCGCGACGAGTCGGGCGTCAGCACCTCGTCGGCGAGCACGATCGTCCCGTCGGGACGGCGGCCGAACTCGAACTTCGTGTCGGCGAGGATGATCCCGCGCTCGCGCGCGTGCGCGGCGCCGAACTCGTAGAGCGCCAGCGACAGCCGCCGCAGCTCCTCGAGCAGCGCGCGGTCGCCGAGGATCTCCGCCGCGCGATCGAAGTCGACGTTCTCGTCGTGGTCGCCGACGGCCGCCTTGGTTGCCGGCGTGAAGATCGGCTCCGGAAGCTGCTCGGACTCCTGCAGCCCTGACGGCAGCTCGATCCCGCAGACCGCTCCGGTCGACTGGTAGTCCGTCCAGCCCGAGCCGGTGATGTAGCCGCGCACGACGCACTCGACTTGGGCCATCTCGAGCCGCTCGACGAGCAGCCCGCGGCCGCGTACCTCGTCCGGCACCTCGCTGTAGGAGACGAGATGGTTCGGGACGATGTGGCCGGTGCGGTCGAACCAGAAGCAGGACAGTCCGGTCAGCACCTTGCCCTTGTCGGGGATCGGCGTCGGATGGACCGCGTCGTAAGTAGAGATGCGGTCCGATGTCACCAGCAGAAGCTGGTTGTCGCCCACAGCGTAGATATCGCGGACCTTGCCCTGGGCGACGGGCTGAAGATCGGCGAGGGCAGCGGCTTCCGTCACCGCCCGGAGGCTAACAAGCGAGGTGGTCGATCAGGGCTTGAGCAGGGCCGGCGCGGCGAAGTTCCCTGCATTTGGAATGATCGCCGCCGCATCGACCGACAGCCACTGCTCGAGCAGGCCGCGGTAGACGCCGCGGAAATCGGCGGTCGCGCGCAGGTTGTCGTCCTCGTCGAGGTCGTTGGAGCCGATGCCCGGGAACTCGCCGATCATCGTGCCGCGCACCGCCGAGCCGATCAGGAAGGCCGAGCCCGCCGCGCCGTGGTCGGTGCCGGAGCCGTTCTCGCGCGGGCGGCGGCCGAACTCGCTCCAGACGAGCGTCAGCACGCGGTCGTCGAGCCCGCGCGCCTCGAGGTCGCGCTGGAAGGCGAGCAGCGAGCCGGCCGTCACCGAGAGGTTCTGCGGCAGGCTGTCCTCCTGGTTGGAGTGGGTGTCGTAGCCGCCGGCGCCGTTGATCGCGACGCAGCGCAACGGCAGCCCCGCGCCGAGCATCGCGGCAAACGCGCGCAGGCGGTCGGAGAACGACGAGCCGGTGGGGTAACCGACGCCGGGCGGGGTGGTGTAGCCGCCCTGGAACGGAGCTACCTGCGCACGCAGACGGCCGGTCGCCGCGGCGGCGGCACGCGCCTCGGCGAGACCGGGATCGTCGGTCGGCGGGGCGCCGAGCTCGCCGATCGCGTCGAGCATCCTCGCCTCGACCGGCCCCCAGACGCCGGGCGCGCCGAAGTCGTACTCCTCGGGCCGTGACATCGCCGCGACCGGCACCGACTGCGTCGCCAGCGCCGGCGACAGGTCGTAGCCGAGCGAGAGCCCCTGCAACGGGTTGTCGTTCGTGCCGTGCTGGTCGAGGTAGCGGCCCATCCAGCCGTAGCGGCCGAACGGGTCGGTCGCGCCGACCTCCCAGAAGTGGCGCGAGGTGAAGTGCGACTGGTTGGCGTCGCTGTAGCCGACGGCCGGCAGGACGCTGACCTTGCCCTCGGCGTGCAGCGTCGCCAACGGCGACAGCGAGGAGTGCCAGGTCAGGCTGGGGTCCTCGGCGAAGGCCGGGCCGAGCTCGGCAGCGCCGTTCTCGCCGAGGCCGAGCGCAAGCGTCGGCCGCAGCTCGGCGTAGCGCGCGGCGTGTGGCGCCCCGGTCGGCGCCAGCATCGAGAGCGCGTCGGCCCCGCCGTCGAGGAAGACCGTCACGAGCACCGGTTGCTCGGGCGCCTCGGCCGCGGCGGCGATCCCAGCCTCGAAGGCGTCGAAGCCGAGTTTGCGGGCGGTTTCGGCCCGCTGCCGGTACTTGTCGCCGACGGCCTGCACCACCCGGCCCGGGATGCCCATGACCACGGACCGCGGCGGGACCTTCGCCCCCTCGACCACCACGCTCCCGGCCGCGATGACGCACTCCGGCCCGACC
>CAMLNW010000079.1 GCA_946481495.1 uncultured Actinomycetes bacterium | reverse complement strand
GCGTGGCAACGCCATGCGCGAACGCGCGCCAATCTTCGCGATCGGGCTCGCGTCGGCGACCTGTCCGGTCTACATCTCCGAGGTGGCGCCGGCGGCGCTGCGCGGCCGGCTCGTGACGCTGTTCCAGCTCGCGGTGACGGTCGGCATCCTGCTCGCCTACGTCGTCGGACTGGCGCTCGAGCCGTCGGGGTCGTGGGAGTGGATGCTGGCGCTCGGCGCGGTGCCGGCCTTCCTGCTTGGCGCTGGGATTCTCGCGATGCCTCAGAGCCCACGCTGGCTGGTGATGATCGGCGACTCGATCCAGGCGCGCAAGGAGCTGCTCCAGCTGCGCCAGACGACCGACGAGGTCGACGCCGAGCTGAGCGAGATCCAGGCGAGCATCGACACCGAGAAGGGCAGCTGGCGCGACCTGCGTGCCCCTGCTGTTAAGGCGGCGCTGGTCGTCGGCGTCGGGCTGGCGGTCCTTCAGCAGGTGACCGGCATCAACACCGTCATCTACTACGCGCCGACGATCATCCAGGACACCGGGATCGACTCCGATAGCGCGGCGATCCTTGCCAGCATCGGGGTGGGGGTCGTCAACGTGCTCGCGACGGTGCTGGCGCTCTGGCTGGTCAGCCGCTTCGGCCGCCGGCCGCTGCTCGTCGTCGGCGTGACCGGCATGGTGATCGCGCTTGTCCTGCTCGGTCTCGCGTTCGAGGTCGGCACCGGCGGCGAGGGACTCGCGAGCCTCGCGGTGATCGCGCTGATGGTCTACGTCGGTTCGTTCGCGATCAGCCTCGGGCCGATCTTCTGGATCCTCAACGCCGAGATCTATCCGCTCAAGGCGCGCGGCCATGCGGCCGGGGTCGGCACGATGGCGAACTGGACGTCGAACTTCCTCATCTCGCTGACCTTCCTGCCGCTACTCAACTGGCTCGGCAGCGCGCCGACCTTCTGGCTCTACGCCGCCGTCGGCGTCTTCACGATCTTCTTCTGCCTGCGCTTCGTGCCCGAGACGAAGGGCAAGCAGCTCGAGGAGATCGAGCAGATCTTTGAGGATCGGGTCGCGCGACGTGCGACCTAGGGCGCCAGTGCGTGAACTGTTCGAGTAATGCTGCTGCCTTCGGAGGCCGATCTCGACCGCGCCATAGACGGCCTCGGTCCGGCCGATTTCCAACAACTCGCGGAGCGCTATGCGGTTGGCATGTATCCGGCGGTCTTCGGTGGACTTGCGGCGCACGGTCGAAACGCGCGCGGCCAGACCATCAAGGGTTGGCCCGATGCCTACGTGCTCGACGACGCCGGATATGTCAACGTCGTAGAGGCCACCCGTGACGTAAAGAACTGGTCGCGACATTTGACGGCCGACGCCGAGCGGGCAGTGGCCCTTCCCTCGCCCGGCCTCGGCAGCTTCGTCTTCGTTGGTTGGGCTCGAACACCGAATCCGGCTGTCGTGGCGCGCCATCGGCGGCGTCTGAGAGCTTTGACCGCGGCGCAGGGAATGCTGGAGCTGGTCTTTAGGCAGCGGCTCGTAACCGATTTGCGAGAGCCGCGCTTTGCGCGTGTATGGAGCGATCTGCTGGGGCTGACGACTTCACCTGCCCCCTGGGTCGAACTCGAGTCTGCCCCGATCTATGGAGGGGCACGCCCTGGCTACTTCGTTCCCACACGAGACGAGTATCGGGCCGGGAAGGTGACCCGCCCCCGCCTGTCGCACACGGTCGAGGCACGGCTGGAGAGTGATGGCTGGGCGCTCGTGCACGGGCGGGGGGCGGCCGGCAAGACGGTACTGGCCACCGAGATCGGCTGGCGACATATCGCGTTGGGAGCACTGGTCTACTACCTGGATGTCGCGGCGCTCTCGGCCGGTGCGGGGCCGAGTGACGACGCGCTCACGGCCTTAATCGCACGAGCGGACGATAACGTCCTGTTCATCGTCGACAACGTCCATCTCGACCAGGTTCTAGCCGCAACCATCGTGAAGCACTGGGACGAGCTCGGCGGACGGTGCCGCCTACTTCTGCTCGGCCGCCAGATCGAGAATCCAGCCTATCTCCGAGGGTTGGAGTCGCCAATGGCCGAGTACGAAGGGTCGGCCATTCACCTGTCGGTCACTCCGGCGATGTTGAGGGGTATGGCTACCCGGCTCGGCAAGCGCGTCGATGGATTGGCGCCGCCTTCGGAGCGTGATGTCCAGCGCTGGTCGAAGGTCTTCGGCGGCGATCTGATCGCCTTCGGCGTGGCGGTGGCGCAGGCCTTGGAGACGGGTGCGCCATGGGGGGAGATCGACGCCACCGATGCCCGCGTCTACATTCGCGAACGGTATTTCGCCGGCTTGGACGAGCGAGGACGTAAGGAGCTGCTGCTGGTGGCCGACCTCTCGTCCCTGGAGCTTGTCGCGACCGACGACATGGTCGATATCGGCTCGCTCAGAGGTTCGCTGGCAGGCGGGGTGATCGAGCGTTCGGACGGAGGCTATCGGACGATCCATCCGGGAATGGGCGAGTTGCTTCTCGCGGCGGCGGGGGTGAAGCTCGGCGATCTCGTGACGGCTGCGTTCGCGGATCGGAAAGTCGCAGACGAGGCTCAGGCAGCGGTCGCGGCCGGGCGCCTTCTGGCGGCTGGCCGACGTGATGCCGCGGTTCTCGTGTTGGGACACTTGATTGAAGAGCCGGAGGCCTTGCTGAGGATGCTCTTGGCGCGTGGCGCGACCGGGGTCTCCTCACAGATCGTCCTCCTGAAGGAGCTCGTAGGAGGGACCAAGCTGGACGACTCGACGGCGCGGGACAGCGATGCCCTGACGCGCATACTCGAGCAGGCCACGCTGCGCGAGCTGATAGCGCTTCAAAGCCAGGCCAACCGATTTCTCCCTCGGCTCTCGGCGGCCATTCGGAGCGCTCTTCCGCGTGTCGGTCTCGACTTCGGTGCTCTTGCCGATCAGGCGCTGGTCGATCCGGCCACGGGCTTTCCCCGGCGGATGCATCGAGTCAAGCGCATCCTTCCCGGGATCTACCCGGCGATCGTCGACGCTCTCGGCGAGCGCGATGCGATGAGCCGCTTCTTCGAGAACACACCTGGCAAGCTGGGGCTCGGCCGTTGGAGGGACCTCAACGAGGGGATGGAAGCATCGCGCACCTTTCGAGAGAGCGCACTTCTGGCTTTGCGCAGACACCCCGACGAGGCGAGCCGGGTGCTGCTGGCGCCGAAGACCCTCAGCCGGTTCTTGGAGGCAGCGCCGCCGGGCAGCCCGCTCAGGTCGGTGATGCTGGAGCACCTACGTTCGTCGGAGTTTCGTGCGACCGCCGTCCGTGAGGCTTTGAAGAGCGGGCCCCGCAGGCTGGTCGCGCTGCTCGAGTACGGCAGTGCGTGCGATCCGCTCCTGCTCGGCGAGCTGGACGGCCTGGCCGACGAGCGCGCCCTGCTCGAAGCAACGGCGGCGCGCTGGGGGCTGGCTCCCAGGGCGAACCCGCGCCTGTTGGAGCTGAGTCGGCGATCGGCGCCACGGCTGCACGCTGTGCTGGCGCCCGTGCTCAAGCTCCCCGAAGAATCGTCAGGCTGAACCCGCAGCCTGTTTGGCCGCCGCCTCGGCCGCTTCGAGCTGGCGCTCGATCAGGTCGAGGCCGGAGGACCAGAAGCCGGGGTCGGTGAGGTCGACGCCGACGATCTTGCCGAGGTCCTCGGGGGGCATCGAGCCGCCGGCCTTCAAGAGCTCGACGTAGGAGGGGACGAAGCTCTCGCCCTGCTCCTCGTAGCGGCGGTAGACCGACAGCGCGAGCAGGTTGCCGTAGGCGTAGGCGTAGACGTAGCCGGGCGTGTCGATGAAGTGGGGGACGTAGGACCACCAGGTGCCGTAGTCCTCCGACGGCTCGACGGAGTCGCCGAGCAGGTCGGCCTGGGTGTCGAGCCAGGCCGCGTTGATACTCTCGACCGACAGCTCGCCGGCGTCGCGGCGCTCGTTGTGGACACGGTGCTCGAAGCGGTTCATCGCGACCTGGCGGAAGACCGCCGCGACCGCGCCGTCGAGCGACTCCGCGAGCAGCGACAGCCGGGCGGCGGCGTCGGGAGCCTGGGTCAGCAGCCGCTCGAGGACGATCGTCTCGCCGACGATCGAGGCGGTCTCGGCGACCGTCAGCGGCGTCGTGAACTCGAAGATCCCGCGCGGGCGGGCAAGCGCCGCGTGGACGCCGTGGCCGAGCTCGTGGGCCATCGTCAGGGCGTCGCCGATCCGGCCGGTGTGGTTGAGCAGCACGTACGGGTGCGCCGATGGCACGGTGTAGGAGCAGAACGCCCCGCCGCGCTTGCCGGGCGCCGGCGGCGCGTCGATGTAGGCGCCGGTGAAGAACTCCTCGGCGGCGGCCGCCATCTCGGGCGAGAACTCGCGGTAGCAGTCGAGCACCAGCGCGCGGGCGTCCTCGTAGGAGACGCGCTGCTCGCTCTCGGCGACCGGCGCGGCGCGGTCGTAGTAGGCGAGCTTCTCGACCCCGAGCAGCTTCGCCTTCAGCCGGTACCAGCGCCGCGCCAGCTCGTAGCGCGACTGGACGGCGTCGATCAGCGCCTGGACCGACTCGTCGCTGGCCTCGTTGGCGAGGTTGCGCGAGGCGATCCAGTGCGGGTAGGAGCGCAGACGGTCCTTCGTCGACTTGTCGGCGAGCAGCGTGTTGAAGATGAAGGCGCGCGTGCGCAGGCCGGGCTGGAGCGCGCTGGTGACGCCCTCGGCGGCGGCTCTGCGCAGCTCGCGATCGGGGCCCTGAAGGACGCTCAGCGCCTCCATCAGCTGGACCGGCTCGTCGCTGCCCGGGAGGTCGACGGTCAGGCCGGCGACCTGCTCGGTGAACAGGCGCTTGAAGGCGGCGCTGCCGGTGACGGCGGTCTCGGTGAGCACGCGCTCCTCGGGCTCTGAGAGCTGGTGCGGGCGGTAGCGGCGCAGCGTGCGCAGGTAGTGGCGACAGAACGCCAGCTCGTCGGAGGCGATCAGCCGCTCCGCCTGCTCGTCGGGCAGCTCGTTCCACTCGAGGTCGAAGAACAGCAGCGCGGTCTGGAGCGCCGCGCCGCGCTCCTGGGCCTCCTGCATCAGCGCGCCACGGGCGGGATCCTGGGTGTCGGTCGAGAAGTCGAGTCCCGCGTAGGAGCCGGCGCGGCCGACCTTGTCGGAGATGTCCTCCAGGGTGTGCAGCGCCTCGGCCAGCCCGGCGGCGTCCAGCTCTGCAACCTTGCCGCGGTAACGCTCGGCGAACGCGTCCGCTGCCTCCTGCGCCTCCGCCATCAATGCCAGCACGCCATCTGCGCCCCGGCCGTCCACCAACGGTTGAAGGTCCCAACGCGCGGCCTCGAGGGCCTCGTCACGCGGCTCAGCGATCGCCTCGGTCATGCCGGGCACGATAAGGGTTCGAAGATCTACGTCGCGAAGTCCGTGCGCCAGGAGCTGTCGCTCGGCCGTAACGCATGTGCGTTCTCCGTCGCGCAGGCCGACCTAGGTTTGTCCCATGTTCAGCGAAGACTGGTGGCGGGTCGGTTTAGTATCCGTGCTCATCGCGGCGGGAGGGTTCGTCAGCGCCGCATACGGCATACCTGCTGAGGCGCCCGCGGCCAGTCTTGGGTGGCCCTTGCTCCTTCATCTGGAGCGATCGGTGGCGTTTCTAGGGCTCTTGGTGATGGCCTTGCTCGTAGGCGTTCGCGCAACCAGGGGCACCTTTCCGGTCAAGTTCGGTCAAGTCGAGTATCCGGCTGAGTGTGTGGACCGGCGGGAGGAGACGGTGGTCGATATGTACGACAGGCGCCTGCGGGTCATCGAGCGTGCTTTGACGGACCTGTCAGGGCGGGTTGAGCATGGCGAAGATTGAGACAGCAGATATGCTAGATCTGTCTATGTGTCAGAACGGAGAGCAGATGCGCAAAGTGTTCGACGAAGACGCTCCCCCTAGCGATCCCGACGAGTTTCGCGAGTTCCTACAGTGGTGGTGGGAAGTGAGGCTGCCGGTGCTGCAGGAGATCTGTGCCATCAATCTCGCCGAGATCAAGCGTCTCCAGGAGGACTACGCGCGTCGCGTCGCCCGCAGGCGTCGCTGGTGGATCTTCGGCTAGTCGGTGGCAGGCTCGGTGTCGGCCGTGGAGTCCCGGATGAGGGAGGCGACTTGGGCGGGGTCGTCCCAGGTGGGGACGTGGCCGCAGCCGGTGAGGATGACGGTGTGGGACACGGCGGGAGGGGTCGAGGGCGGACGGACGAGACGGTCGTGCTCGCCCCAGGCGAGGGTGACGGGAACGGGAATCTCGTCGAAGCCGGTGAAGACGGAGGAGCGCATCTCGGCGTTGGCGCTGTCGAAGCCGGGACCGTTGGCGTAGGCGCGGATGCGGTGCAGCGCCTGGTCGGCGGTGATCGTGGCCGGGTCGACCATCGTGCCGGTGAAGGCGAGCGTGCGCAGGCGCTTCGAGCGGACGATCAGCGGGAGCAGCGGCAGCAGGGTGCGCGCGGCCTGGCGGGCGGCGTTGCGACGCGGGCCGAGTGGGCGGGGCCAGAGGCCGGCGGTGCAGATGGCGGTCACCGAGCGGGCGCGGCCGGTCTTGCCGAGCTCGAGCGCGACCCAGCCGCCTAGCGAGATGCCGGCGACGTGCGCGGTCTCGATTCCGAGCGCGTCGAGCGTCTCGACGATGCTGGCGGCGAGCGCCGCCGCGGTCGCCGGGACGTTGGCCGGCAGCGCCGGCGACTCGCCGAAGCCGGGCATGTCGACGGCGATGCAGTCGTGGTCGGCGGACAGGTCGGGGAGGACCGGGTCCCAGACATGCCGGTCGCCGCCCAGCGGGTGGACGAGCACGAGCGGCCTGCCGGCGCCGCGGCGTGTGAGCGCTAGCTGTGGGCGGACCTTCAAGGCTGCGGGCATCGTGACGGACTATGCCCGCCCGCGGGCAACCGATCAGCCGGCATGGCCGTAACCTCGTCTTGATGGATCTCACCGGCCGTACAGTCCTCGTCACCGGCTCGAACCGTGGCATCGGACGGGCGATCGCCGAGGCGGTGGCGGCCAAGCCGGTCGGGCTGCTGCTCTGCGGCACGCGCTCGCCCGGCGAGTATCCGGAGTTGCGGCGGCCGGCGGGTGGCGCGCGCGAGATCCGGTCGGTTGCGCTCGATCTCTCGTCCCGAGACGCGATCGAACGATCGGTCGCTGGGCTCGGCGACGGGCTCCAGGTCGACGTGCTCGTCAACAACGCGGGCCTGATGACCGGCGGGCTGCTCGAGGAGCAGCAGACCGACGATATCTACGCGGCGGTCCAGGTCAACCTGACCGCGGTGATGCACCTGACCAAGCTGCTGCTGCCCGGGATGCTGGAGCGCGGTGGCGGCAAGGTCGTCAACAACGCGAGCATCTCCGGCTACGCGTACTTCCCGGCCGCTACCACCTACGCCGCTACCAAGGCCGGCGTCGTCGCCTTCACCGAGTCGCTGCGGCGCGAGCTGAAGGGGACCGGCATCACGACGCTGCATCTCGTCACCCCCGGCGTCGACACCGACATGCTCGACGAGACCGAAGAGGTCTACGGCCGCCACATCGACACGTCTGGCTGGGATCGCCAGCCGCCGGCGGAGTGGGCGGCGAAGATCGTCGACGCGATCGAGCACGACAAGACGATCCTCGGACCGGGCGGGAAGACCGCGATCGCCAAGCTGGCGTCGCGCGGCCCGGGCTTCCTCGTCGACGGGATCGCGGCGCGGATGTTCAGCCGCACTCCGCGCGGCTGATCATTCGGAGGCGGCTCAGGCGGCCGCGCCGACCTGAGCCGTCGACACCACGTCGCCGCGCCACTCTGGCTTGGCCAGTAGCAACTGCACGTCGCCGATCCGGCGCTCTGCGAAGCCGGCCTCGACGTAGGCGAGGTAGAGCCGCCACATGCGGCGGAACCGCTCGTCGTAGCCGAGCTCGGCGGCGCGGTCGGCGTTGCGCTCGAAAGCCTCGCGCCAGCGCGCGATGGTCGTCACATAGTGGTCGGTGATGTCGTCGAGCCAGACGGGCCTCATGTCGGTGTGCTCGCCGACGTTGCGCCGGATCACCGGCAGCGAGGGCAGGCAGCCGCCGGGAAAGACGTGCGTGTTGGCGAAGCTGCGCGAGGCCTTCTCGACCTCGTAGGCGGAGTCGTCGATCGTGATCGCCTGCAGCAGCATCAGGCCGTCCGGGGCGAGCAGCTCCGAGCAGTGGCGGAAAAAGGTCGGGAAGTACTGCCAGCCGACCGCCTCGATCATCTCGACCGAGACGAGCTTGTCGTAGGCGCCCCGCAGGTCGCGGTAGTCCTCGAGCAGCACCGTGACGCTGTCGGTCAAGCCCGCGTCACCAACTCGCTCGACGGCGAGATCGTGCTGCTCCCGGGAGATCGTCGTGGTTGTGACCCTCGCGCCGTACTCGCGTGCCGCGTGGATCGCCAGTGCGCCCCAGCCGGTACCGATCTCCAGCAGCCGGTCGCCGGGGGCGAGCTCGAGCGCGCGGCAGATGCGGTCGAGCTTGGCCATTTGGGCGTCGGCGAGGCTCGTGTCCCGCGATTCGAAGTACGCGCACGAGTAGACCATCGCCGGGTCGAGGAAGAGCTCGAACAAGTCGTTACCGAGGTCGTAGTGCGCGGCGATGTTGCGGCGGGAGCCCCAGCGATCGTTGCGGGGAACCGTCCGCGCCAGTCGCTGAGCGCCGTGGAGCAGCGGGTGCCAGCGCTGGCGCAGACGGTCGAGCGGACCCATGTTGCGCGCGGCGATCCGGAACAGCGCGACGAGGTCATCGGCGTCCCACTCGCCGGCCATGTAGGTGTCGGCGAGTCCGGTCGAGCCGCGGAAGACGTGGCGGTAGGCGGCCGGATCGCGGACCGTCACCGTTGCGCGGAGCGCGGCGGCGGGCGGGCCGAAGGCGAACCGTCGCCCGTCGGCGTCAACGATCTCGACGCGGGCGCCCTCGAGCTTCGACAGCAAGTGGAACAGGGCACGCCGTGTGATCACTGGCCGCGCTCCGGGTGGCGGTGGTAGGGCGCGCCACGCAGCTTCAGCCGTAGCGCGTTCCAGTAGATCAGCGTCAGCACGCGTAGCGACGTCGCCGGAAAATGGGCGAGCGCCCGGCTCAGCTCGGCGCGCGTGAGCTCGCGGCGACGCATCGAGAGCGTGGCGTCGAAGACTTGCTCGCCGTCGGCGCCGGTCTCGTCGATGTGGACGAGCAGCCGCTCGCCGGGTTCGCTCACCCGCCAGTCGTAGTGGCCGTCCATACCGATGAAGGGCGAGACGTGGAAGGCCTTGTCGACGGTGTCGCGCATCACGGCGCCGTCGTCCGGCGCGCGATCGAGCACGTAGGCGTGGCTCTCGCCCCAAGGGGTGTTGGTCACGTGCGCGACGACCGCCTCTACGTGCTCACCGGTCGGGTCGAAGCAGTAGTAGAAGCTGACTGGGTTGAAGGCGTGGCCGAGGGTGCGCAGCGTGGTGAGCAGTCGCACCGGCCCAGTCGGCCGGACGCTGGTCCGCTTCGCGACGAGATCGCGCACGCAGTCGGCAAGCGGCCGGTCGGCGGGGCCGAGGTGGTCGGCGCGGCGAAACCAGGCGATCGCGGGGCGGCGCGCCGAGTAGAGCGGGTGAGCGTCGAGGACGTCCGGCAGCTCGTCGAGGTCGAGGTAGAGCATCGCGTGGCGGTAGCGGAACGCGTGCTCGACGGGTGAGTGGCGACGGTGCCGGATCCAGCCGTCGTAGACGGCCGAGGTCATGCCGCCAGCCCCAGCTCCACCCGCGTCCCGATCCGCGCGACGGCGCGGTCGGCGCTGACCAGGCCGTCCTCGTGGAAGCCCCAGCCCCAGTAGGCGCCGCAGTAGTGGGTGCGGTCGACGCCTGAGATCTCGGCGTGACGGCGCTGCGCGGCGACTCCCTCGGGGGTGAAGACGGGGTGTGAGTAATTCACCACTTCGATCACCTTGGCTGGATCGATCCGGTCGCTGCGATTCAGGGTGACACAGAAGTCGGTGTCGCTCTGCAGCGATTGGAGGTTGTTCATCCAGTAGGTGAGACGGGTCGCCGTCGAGGTGGTAGTTCCAGCTCGCGCGGGCCGCTCGGCGGCACGGCAGCAGCGACGAGTCGGTGTGCAGAACGGCCTCGTTGCGCTGATAGGGGATCGCGCCGAGGATCTCGCGCTCGCGTGGCGTGGGGTCGGTCAGCATCGCGAGCGCTTGATCGGAGTGGGCGGCGATCACGACCTCGTCGTAGTGCTCAACGCCGCAGCCGTCGGCCGCGATCTCGACGTAGCCGGGGTGGCGGGTCACCGCACGCACCCGCGCGGACGTGCGGATGCGGTCGGCGAAGGGGCGCGTCAGCCGCTCGACATAGTGTTGCGACCCGCCGGTCACGGTCCGCCAGCGCGGCCGGTCGCGGAAGCCGAGCATCCCGTGGTTGGCGAAGAAGGTCGCGAGGAAGCCCACCGGGAACGACCACAGCTGCTCCGGCTCGGCCGACCAGACCGCCGACGCCTGCGGCACGATCAGCCGCTCGACGAACCACTCCGAGTAGCCGCCGTCGGCGAGCAGCTCGCGCAGCGATGGTCCGGCGTCCGGAGCCGTGGCGGCCAGCGTGGCGGCTTCGCGGTTGAAGCGCAGCAGGTCGCGGATCATCCGCAGGAAGCGCGGGTCGACGAGATGCGAGCGCTGGGCGAAGACGCCGCGCGGAGTGCCCGAGTACTCGAACGAGCCGGCGTCGTCGGAGACCGAGAAGCTCATGTGCGACGGCTGCGTCGCGACCCCGAGCTCGGCCATTAGCGCCTGGAAGCCCGGGTAGTTGCGGTCGTTGTGGACGATGAATCCGGTGTCGATCCGGTGCGTCTCGTCGGCGAGGTCGACGCGCACGGTGTGGACGTGCCCTCCGACGCTCGACGCGGCCTCGTAGACCGTGATCTCGTGGTCGCGCTGGAGGCGGT
>CAMLNW010000078.1 GCA_946481495.1 uncultured Actinomycetes bacterium | reverse complement strand
GATTGCACCCGACCTGCCGGGCCACGGCGAGTCCGACCGTCAACGCGGCGACCATTCGCTCGGCGGCCACGCCTGCGTGATGCGCGACCTGCTGCACGTGCTCGAGGTCGAGCGCGCGACGGTCGTCGGGCACTCGCTCGGCGGTGGCGTGGCGATGCAGTTCGCCTACCAGTTCCCCGACATGGTCGAGCGGCTCGTGCTGGTCGGCAGCGGCGGCCTCGGGCGCGAGGTCAGCCCGCTGATCCGCAGTGCTGCGCTGCCGTTCGCCGAACAGGTGCTGCCGCTGCTGACGGCACGACCGCTGATCGAAGCGGGCACGGCGGTCGCGGGCCTGATCGGGCGGCTCGGCTTCAAGCCGGGCGCGGATCTGGCGGAGGTGTCGCGCGGCGTCGCCTCGCTCGGGGACACCGAGCGGCGCGCCGCCTTCGTGCGCACGGTGCGCTCGGTGATCAGCCCACTCGGCCAGCGCGTGACGGCGACCGACCGGCTCTACCTGGCGGCCGACCTGCCGACGTTGATCGTCTGGGGCGACCGCGATCCGATCATCCCCGTCGAGCACGGTCGCGGCGCACACGCGCTGCTGCCGCACAGCCGGCTGGAGATCTTCGAGGGGGCCGGCCACTTCCCGCAGCTCGACGATCCGCTCCGCTTCGCGGAGCTCGTGACGGAGTTCGTGGCGGACACCGACGCCGCGACCCACAACGGCAGGCGGGTTCGGGCGCGGTTGGTCGCACAGGACGCCGAAGCGGCAAGCGCCTGAGCCATTCGGCGGGCGGTGTAGCATCGCCGCGCCGATGTCACGCGCCGCACGCACATTCGGGGGGTTCTTCATCTTCATGGGGATCATGCATTTCGTGATCCCGCGGACGTACGAGTCGATCGTGCCCGACGCGCTGCCAGCCAAGCGCGCGCTCGTCTACGCGAGCGGGGTCGCCGAGATCGCGGGCGGCGCCGGCGTGCTGCATGCGCGGACACGGCGGGCAGCGAGCCTCTGGAGCATCGCGACGCTGGTCGCCGTCTTCCCGGCGAACGTGCACATGGCGTTCCATCCCGAGCGCTATCCAAAGGTGCCCGGCGGGCGGGCGGCCCTGCTGGCGCGGCTGCCGCTGCAAGCACTGGCGATCGCCTGGGCGCACGCCGCGAGGCGGTAGCCCGTGGCGCTCGGTCGAGCGGGCCAGGGCGGGGCGAGGTCGATCGGATCCGGCGAGTGGCGCAACTGGGCGGGCGACCAGGCTTGCCGGCCGGCGGCGATCGAGCATCCGGCGACGACGACCGAGGTCGCCGAGGCCGTCGGACGCGCACGCGATGCGGGTCGGGTCGTACGGGTCGCCGGCGCCGGGCACTCGTTCACCGACACAGCGCTGACCGACGGAACGCTGCTGCGACTCGACCGGATGCGGCGGGTGCTGGAGGTCGACAGCACGAGCGGACTGGCGCGGGTGGAGGCGGGGATCTCGCTGAATGAGCTGAGCGAGGCGCTGTGGGCGCACGGGCTGGCGCTCGAGAACCTCGGCGACATCGACGTCCAGTCGATCGCCGGCGCGACGGCGACCGGGACGCATGGGACGGGGTCACGGCTGCAGAATCTGTCGGCGGGGTTGCAGGAGGTGGAGGTGGTGACCGGCGCCGGCTCGCTGGTGAAGGTGTCGGAGCACGACGATCCGGACGCCTGGCGGGCGGCGCGCGTGAGCGTCGGCGCGCTCGGCGTCGTGACGGCGGTGACGCTTCAGGCGGTGCCGGCGTTCACGCTCGAGGGAGTCGATGCGACGGCGCCGCTGGAGGAGGTGCTGGGCCGGGTCGACGATCTGGTCGATGGCGCCGAGCACTTCGAGTTCTACGTCTTCCCGCACAGCGAGCTGGCGCTTACACGGACCAACCGACGCGTCGACCAGGCGCCCGAGCCGCCCTCGCGCGCGCGTGCGTGGGTGGATGACGTGCTGCTGCGCAACCACGTCTTCGGGCTGGCGTGCGCAGCGGGGCGGCGAGCGCCGAGGCTGATTCCGTCGATCAACCGGCTGCTGGCGCGCGCGTCGGGAACGACACGGCGGGTCGACCGCTCCTACCGCATCTTCGCCTCACCGCGACTAGTGCGCTTTACCGAGATGGAGTACGCGCTGCCGCGTGAGCGGGCGGTCGAGGCGGTGCGCGCCGTGCTCGAAGTCACGTCGCGGCCAGACTTCGCGGTGCCGTTTCCGATCGAGGTGCGGTTCGTAGCTCCCGACGACGCCTTCCTGAGCCCGGCTGGCGGCCGCGAGACCTGTTACATCGCGGTCCACATGTACCGCGGCATGGAGTGGGAGCCGTACTTCCGCGCGGTCGAGGAGGTCATGAACGGCTTTGGCGGGCGGCCGCACTGGGGCAAGCGCCACTTCCAGACTACGGCGACGCTGGCGCCGCGCTATCCGGAGTGGGAGCGCTTCCAGACGGTGCGGCGGCGGCTCGATCCGGGCGGTGTGTTCGCCAACGGCTACGTGCGGCGGGTACTGGGCGCCACATAGCGCGACCTGGCGTCGTCCTCGGAAGGCTTCGCTCGCGCCCTGCGCGCGTACCGACGCCGATGCCAGACATATCTCATCAGCCCTAAGACGAACGTAAGCGGGAGCGTCACACAGATCCAGCCGATCGCCAGCAAGGCAGGGTCGTCGAACTCAAGCGAGACCACTACTGCGATAAACCCCAGAACGCACATGGTGACGTACGTCGTCCTGTCGCCCAGCGTGTCGAGAGCGTCTTTGGGATATTCGGGATGATCCTTATGCATATATACATACCTTACCAAGCAGCAGGACCGCTGCGAAAGCGCCTAGAGCGAGCGTCGCCGACGCTGCCCCAAGCTCCGCACGCCGCCGTGCCTTGGCCACAGGCCACTTAGCCCAAATGCCCGCCACGACAAGACCGCTCGCCCAGTAGATGCCTCCGAGCGGGGGAAGACCGAAGATCATCGCGATGTAGCTCAGACTCACGCCCATGATCCAAGCAGTGCCTGTGTAACAGGCGACGCTGCGGGAGCAACGGCTTTGCGTCGACTAGCGTCTGGTCGAGATGGCGACGGGGATGGTGAACAGGGCCGGGGACGAGGTGGCGTGGACGCTGCGGGCGTCGGCGATGGAGATCGCGGGGGCGATTCGGGCGGGGCGGGTGAGCTCGCGGGCGGTGATCGACGCTCACATCGAGCTGTTGGAGCGGGTGAATCCGACGATCAACGCGGTGGTAGTGCCTCGCTATGCGGACGCGCGGGCGGAGGCGGACGCGGCGGATGCGCGGGTGGCGGCGGACGCGGCGGATGCGCGGGTGGCGGCGGCCAGCGCGGGTGAGGAGCTGCCGCCGCTGCTGGGTGTGCCGTGCACGATCAAGGAGTCGATCGCCGTGGCGGGGATGCCAAACTGCGCGGGGGTGCTGGCGCGGCGGGAGGCGCGGGCGGAGACGACGGCGCCTGTCGCTCAGCGGTTGATCGACGCGGGCGCGATCGTGCTCGGGCTGACGAACACGTCGGAGGTCTGTCTCTGGATCGAGTCGGACAACCGGGTCTACGGGCGGACGTGCAACCCGTATGACCACGAGCGGATCGCCGGCGGGTCGTCGGGCGGCGAGGGTGCGGCGATCGGCGCGGGCGGGTCACCGTTCGGGCTCGGCTCCGACGTCGGCGGGTCGATCCGCGGGCCAGCGTTCTTTAATGGGGTGTTCGGCCACAAGCCCTCGCTCGGTCTGGTGCCGATCACCGGCGCCTGGCCGCCGCCGCACGGGGAGGTGACACGGATGGTGGTCAACGGGCCGCTGGCCCGGCGGGCGGAGGATCTGATGCCGCTGCTGCGGATCCTGGCGGGACCGGACGGGACCGATCCGGTCGCGCGCGAGATGGAGCTGGGCGACCCGGCGGCGGTGTCGCTGGACGGGCTGCGGGTACTGGTCAGCGACTACAGCCTCAGTCGCCCGCTGGCGCGCGACCTGACCGCGGCGCGCGAGCAGGCGGCGGGCGCCCTGGCGGCGGCCGGCGCGACGATCGAGCGCGTCTCGCTGCGCTCGATGCGGAAGGCCTATGAGCCGTACCTCGCCGCGCTCGCCGACGACGAGGTAGGACTGCGCGCGTTGCTCACCGGCGAGGGAGCGGACCCGGTGACGCTGCGCGGCCTGTTAGCGCGGAGCGGTCCGCACACGACGCCGACGCGGATGCTGCTCGCCGCCGAGTGGGCGTTCTCGAACCGCTTCCCGCGCCGCGCGCGCAAGATGATCGCCTGGGGCCGGGCGTTCGCGGAGGAGGTTCAGGCGACGATCGGCGACGGCGTGCTGCTGCATCCCCCCTACCCCTCCGTCGCCCCGCGCCACGGCGGCACGGTCGGGCGCGTCTGGTGGGTGCAGCCGATGGCGGTGCTCAACCTTGCCGCGGTTCCGGTGACGCAGGTCCCGCTCGGGTTGAACAGCGACGGGCTGCCGCTCGGGGTGCAGGTGGCGGCGGGCCCGGGACGCGACCACGTCTCGATCGCGGCGGCGCAGGAGCTGGGGCGGGTGTTCGGCGGCTGGGCGCCGCCGGCCGAGAGCGCTGGGTAGGGTCGGGGAACAACTACGACGGAGGCTTGGGATGGCTGTTCTGGCGGGATCGTCGAGCGCGGAGATCGATGCGCCGATCGAGCAGGTGTGGAAGGCCGTCGAGGACGTCGAGAAGGCGCCCGACTGGCAGGGCGGCATGAAGGACCTGGAGGCGCTCGAGCGCGACGACCAGGGCCGCCCGACACTGGTCGAGACCGAGGCCGACGCCAAGGTGACGACCGTCAAGGCGAAGGTCCGCTTCAGCTACGCGGGACCGACGCGGCTGTCGTGGACGCAGGAGAAGGGCGACCTGAAGTCGATGGACGGCTCGTGGGAGCTCGAGGACCTCGGCGACGGGCGGACACGCGCCACCTACGCCCTCGAGGGTGACACCGGCCGGATGCTCGGGATGCTGATCCGCGGACCCGTCGAGGGCAAGCTGATCGACATGCTCGTCAACGCGCGCGCGGACGAGCTGAAGGGGTATGTGGAGGGCGGAAGCTGAAGGAGGGCGAAGGGGCCGCCGCGGTGGCCGGCCCCTTTGCCTTTCCTCGCGCTGGCTGCGGTGACTAGCCGCGCTGGGCCTTGGCCGCTGCGCGTTTTGCTTGGCGTTTGGCGGCTTTGGTCTGTTTCTTGGTGCACGGGGTCTTCATCTGGACGTCGAAGTCGTGTCGGCGTCCGTTTTGTGCGTCCATGTCGGTCTCTGCGGTGTGGCGTCGTGTGCAGAGGTTGATCTTGGCCCGGCGGGTGCGGGTGACGGCGAGGATGCCGGTGTTGCCGCCCTGGATGTTGAGGTTGAACTGGCTGATCGGCGCGTCTGGGACGTTGGCGAACGTGTTGACCAGCTTGCCGCCCTTGGTCGTCGACGACTCGCCGCGGAGGTTGACGGCGATCTCGCCGCGGAGCGCGACGATGATCATCGGCAGCGTCCGGATCTGGTTGCCGGTCGTGGGGTCTGTGCGGATGTTCTTGACGAAGTACACGTTCCCCGTCAGCGGCTGGTTTAGCAGCGGCGAGACGGCCCTGGCCCGTCCGACGATGCTGCCCTTCGGGCAGTGGTTCTCGAGATCGGGCTTGGTGCCATCGACGAACTCGCACAACGCCTGAGCGTTGTCGGGATCCAAAGCGAGGCTCTTCGGCAGCCGGACGACGGCCTTCTCGATCCCCGCCTCGCCGACACCCTGTTGGGTGACGGTCGCCTTGACACCGGGATGCTTGCCGGTCGTGACCTGCTTGCGACCGGTCAAGCTCAACGCGAGGGTCGGCTTGAACGGCAGAGCGGCGCACCCTGAGGTCTGGAACGGAGTGTCCGCTCCGGCGGTCGATCCGTTGGCGGAGTGGAACTTGCCGCCGACTTGCTTGGCCGAGCAGTCGGAGGGGTTGAGCATGAACCCGGGCCTGTCGATGTTGACGGTCACCGACCGGACGCGTAGCGGGACGCCGTGCCAGATCGTCGGCAACGGATCACTGATCGCCGACACCTGCGCGGTCGAACGATCGACACACACCGATTGGCGGACGACGATGTCACCGAGATCGGTCTCCGGCGTCGTGCCGTCGAACGGTCCGGCGATCACCGGGACGACCACGGCTAGGCCGTAGGGGCAACCCTTGTAGCCCTCGGTCAAAAACGCCTGGCCCTTCTGCTCCAACACGAACGGATTGCCAGAGCCGGCGGTCGCGTCAACCGACCCGATCCGGCTCCCGGCCGGACAAGCGCCCGCCGCAGCCTGGCCGCTAGAGCACAACGGAAGATCCTTGACGCTCGCGAGCAAACCTCTTGGCAGACTGGCGGTCAAGCCGTCGATCCACTGCTCGCCATCCTGGCGCGAGAACCGGAAACTGAACGACCCACTGCCGCGAGCCTTCTGGCTGCTCATCCCGGCAGCGAGCTTCGGCGCGAACCCGAAGCTGCAGTCGCCGGCGTAGTCAGTCGACGTCGACTCCGTCACCGCCGCATTACCCGACCAAGGCGACAACTCCGCCGAAATCGACCGCGGACCACAAGCCTGAGGGGTAGCGAGCACACCACGATCCCCACCGCGCAACTTCACGCTCAACTGGTCGAACGGGAGGCGTGGGTTGTTCTCGAACGTCGCGGTCAACTTCCCCGTCTGGGGGTCGGCGGTCGCCGACCCGGGCAGCTTGACCATGATCCCGAGGTCGTCGTCGCGAGCGACGACGAACAACCGCAGCATCTCACCCGACATCGGATCCGTCGACTTCGGCACACCGAGATACATCGTGCCGCCGATCGCACGATCCACAAGCGGCGAAGTGATCTCCACCGTCCCGAGCTTCGACCCATCCGGACACGTCGGCGCAGACTTCGACCCAACCTGCATCTGGGCGTCCGAGCAGCCCTTCAAGCCCGTCGCACCCGACGGGTTGACCGACATACCCTCCGGGAGATCGACGACGACATCCTTGAGGTGGCTGGTAGCGAGCTCGTCAGGATCCAACAAGCCGTCCTGGGGCAGCGTCACGTCGAAATCGAGACCCGACGCCGAATCACGACCGGTCGACGTCGGTGCGACGGTCGCGTCCGGCTCAAACGGCACCAACTCACAACCAGTGATCGCGGGTGAGGGTGAGCTCACCAGGGGTGAGAACAGTGTTGGCGCCTGCCAAGTCGACATCGTGATCGACGTGGTCAGCGCGACACCTGAGCAGTCGGTCGGGTTGGTGAAGAACGGCTTGCCGCCAGAAGCCTGCGGGATGCCCTCGATCAGCGAGTGGGCGGCTGAGAAGCGCGCGAATTGAGGGATGTTCGGTGAGATCGCGGTCACTCCGTAGTCGTCAGGACGCAACGACGCCATGACGCTCGCTCTGGTGGTCTGGTAGGTGAGCGTTAGCTGGGCGGGATGGCCGGTAGCCGGCTCGGTGTTGAAGAGGTGGCCTTGGCTGCCGAAGCCCGAGTAGCCCACGCCGACGTCCTCGGTGAAACCTAGGATCTGCGGGAAGATCTGGCCGACCAGCGCATCGTTTGAGCAGCGATCCGGCTTGGTCTGCGGGCAGCGCATAGTCACCATCGGATTCCCGACGAAACCGACCGGCAGATCGAGGTCGATCTGCCGCGCGTCACCGACCGGGACGACACCCGTTGCCGCGACACCCTGAAAGGGCTGATCGGTGCTGCCAACGCCCTCGCGGAACTCGCTGTTGAAGAAGAACATCGCGATCGCACGAGCGGGATGACTGCCCGCCTGGGTCGCGGGCTGGCCGTTCTCATCGAACGCACCCGCCCAGAACGCCTCCACACCAGCCTCGGCGGGCTCCGCCGACACCGTCAGCGGCATCGTGTAAGTGTCATTGCCAAGCGGGTCGGCCGGCGCCCCGCCACCCTCCACGGAGATCTCAACGCTCGAGCTCGCAGGCGCCGTCGGTCCCATCGCAACCGGCACCCGCAGCCCCGGCGCGTTGAACCCCGCAGGCACCGAGGCAGTATACGTGCAACTCACGCTGCTCTGACCCGCCCCGGCCGGCAGACACGACCAGCCCAGCCCCGCCGGGGTCGCGGCGGTCGTGATCCCTGCCGGCAACGGCCCGATGTCCAGGGTGATCGTCCCGCTGGTGTTCTGACCACCGACGTTGGTCGCATAGATCCCAAGCACACCCGTCCCGGGGCCGGTCGGCCCCGGGACACCGGCCGGCGGGAGGTGCGTCGGGCCACTCGTCCCGATCACCCGCCACGCCGGCGACGCGGCCTGCGCAACAGACGCAAACGCAAGCGCCGCCAACAACGCGACCACAACCGCAATCGTCGTCGTCGCTGCCACTGTCGCTGTGGGGGTGCGTGTCATGCGGTTCTCGCTTTCGGCGTGAGGTGAGAAGAAACGACGGGCCATCAACGAGACGGTCATCGGGCACCTCCCCCGTTGCGCTTGGTAGGTGGCGCCTTGACCACAACCGACACAACACCCGGACGAGCACCAGTCAACGAGACCGCGACACGCACCCGAAGCTCACCCCTACGGCCAAGCTCGACCAGAGCAGACCGAGACAGCCGCAACGGAACGCTCACGGAGCCCGCCTTACGAGCCCGAGTCGACGACGACCCAACACGCCGTACGCGCTTAGCGATCCTCGCCGTAGCCGCCAGCTTCACGGCACCAGGGCGGTTGACCACAAGCCGCAGCCGCGCGCTGCGACCACTAGCCAGAGCGCGACGGGCCGCAGCGGAGAACCGGCCGACGCTGACCACCGCACGCGCCCCCTGGTCGGCGTCGCCATCACTCGACGGCTTCGATGTCTCCGCATCGCCGCCACCTGAGCCTGGGGCGCCCGGCCCCTGACACGACCCGTCGCTCAACGGATCGCACGGCGTCGGCGGCGCCGGCGGATCGGCAAACCCGCCGCCGACACGTGCGACATAGAAGTCCTGGCGGCCGTCGAAGTCCTGGCCGACAAGCGACTGCGGCGTCGTGAAGAACACGCTGTCCATGTCATCGCTGGCGCCACCCATCCGTACCGCCGACGAACCAGGGGAAGGATCATCGTTATCGGTAGCCGCCAACAGAGAGATCTGGCCGTCATGCCACTCGAACAGACCATGGTCGCTGCCCTCCGGGGCGCCAGGCGCGAGCGGATCGGCCTTGTAGAACAAGACACGACTACCGTCATCGCTGATCACCTTCAAAGGACGCCACGTACCGAGCTCCCACCCTGCAGCCTCCAGGCCGGGCAAAGGCTGCCGAGACGGATTCGGAGCCAACCCGTCACGACGACACGACACACACACGAGCTCGCCCGACCCCGCGCTATAGCGGTAGGCCTCCGTACGCCCACTCGCGTTCTCGCCGGTCAAATTGCCCGTCGACTGGAACAACAGATGGCTGCCGCTCGGAGTGAGGCCAGAACGCCAACCAATAGTGATGTTGGTGTTCAGATAAGACGCCAGCAGCCCAACGTGGCCGCCCCCGCCGCCCCCAATCGCGTCGGTCTCCGGCACTGTCGCGACATACGACAGCGTCCCGGAGTCCCAGAGGTAGAGGTTGTAGCCGCGCGTGCCGGCGAGGTTCTGGGCCTGGGTCTTGCCCTTGCCCGGGACGAGTTGGCCGCGAGCCGCGAAGTACACGCGCGACCCGTCGTCGGAGAGGTTGAGGACTCCGACCACGCCCGCTCCCTGGGTGTTGGCGGGGTCGGAGGCGGCGGAGACGTCGGTCAGCGTGCCGGTCGCGGCCGAGTAGCGATACAGGTCGCAACCCGCCCCGTTCTGCTGGTTGCAGGTGGTCGCCCCGGTGCTGGTGCCGTTGGAGGCGAGCCCGTAGCGGCCGGTGAAGAAGACATGCCCACCGTCCGGAGTGGTCATCTGGTAGCGCGCGTTGTCGTCGTTGGGCGTCGCGGTCTGCGACTGCGACACGTCAACGGTCGTCTCGCCGTCCTCGCGCATGAACACCGCCTCCCGGTCGATGTCGCCGCCCACCTTGCTGATCGCGGTGAAGAACACACGCCGCAGATCCTCAGACACCGCATCCTGGGAACCTTGGTCGCTACCCACTGCGCCGGACATTTGTCCCGGGGGGGCGCCGAGCTTTGCCGGCACCGCCACCTCCGGACCCGACGGCCCCGGAATGACACCCAGGTTCTCCAACCCACTGTCGTCATCCCAGAGATACAAGCCCGAGCCCTGCCCGAGGGCGAAAGCACTGGAGCCGCCACTGAAGTCGACACCCGGGTACTTCAGCATGCTGCTGAAGACCACCCGGTCACAATCGGGAGTGACACCGTGGAAGGTGTACTGATAGAGATCCACGGCTCCAGTCGTAACAGGCGGTAGATTGGTCGGGGCGACACCCGGGACGAGGTCGAGACTGCCGTCGCTGTTGCGGCGATAGATGTTGTAGATCCCGACATCGGCCGACTGCTTGGCTACAGGATCGTCGGTAAGCGCCACCCCCGACAACAAGAACCCACAGCTGTGATCCGGTGCGACGAACACCTCACGCGTCGGGGCAATCGAGGGCGTGTACAAAGGATCATTACCCACCGACGACGGCGACAACTGCGACGAAGCCCAACCACCGGCCTCCCGCTTGGCCATGAAAGCCACCTCACCGCCACTTGTCGACTCAGTAGCACCGAAACCCATCAGATACGCCAACCCACCACCGTCAGAAGACGGTTGCGCGATCACCTGATTATTGAGACCCGTACCAATCCCCGCCACACCGACGGGACCCTTGTCGGCCGGTGAGACGAGCTCGTAGCGGCGGCCTTGGGTGAGTCCGTCTTCGTTGAGCGTCTCGACTGGCTGGTCCGGACCGATGGTGGTTCCATTGGCGTTGGTCGCTACGACGCGGAAGTAGTACTGGGTCGCGGGGTCGAGCCCGGCGCGCTCGGCGGTGACCGTGACCGGCTCGGTGCCCGAGCCGACGAACAGCTCGTGATC
>CAMLNW010000077.1 GCA_946481495.1 uncultured Actinomycetes bacterium | reverse complement strand
ACGCAGAACATGGATGACATCGTCATCGTCGCCGCCGCGCGCACGCCGGTGGGCAGCTTCAACGGCGCCTTCGGCAGCGTGCCCGAGGGCGTCTACACCGTCGCGCTGCGCGGGCGCGACGTGCCGCACGCCTACCGCGTGTTCTTTCGCCACGTCGGCCTCGAGCCCGACGACACCTGCCTTGAGACGGAGGGGCAGGTCCTTGGTGACCACGGTGCTCGTGCCGATCACGGCGTTGTCGCCGACTGTGACGCCGCGCAGGATGCAGGCGCCGTAGCCGATCCAGACGTTGTTGCCGACGCGCACGTCGCGCTTGTAGATGCCCTGGAGCCGGATCGGGCGCTCGACCTCGACCATGCCGTGGTCGAAGTCGATCAGCATCACGCGGTCGGCGACCACGCACTCGCGCCCGATCGAGACGTGTTGATAGGCGGAGATCGTGCACTCCTGGCCCATCACGGTCTTGGCGCCGATCGAGACCGTCCCCTCGTGACAGCGGATCTTCGTGCCGTGTCCAAGCCACGACCAGCGGCCGAGCTCGACGCGCCCCTTCGGCCCGATCTGGACGACCACGTCGGGTGCGACGAACGCGATGCCGTCGCTGTGCAGGCGGCGGCCGTAGCGCGTCAGCCAGCGCCTCCGCAGGAGACCGGCGAGCAGTCGCGCGTACTTCGGCCTGAGCATGCGATTGCGGCGCATGAAGCGCAACAGCGTCAGCGGACTGCCGTGGAGTGGGGGCGGGGGCCGCCGCACGTCGGGCGCCACTTCAACCTCGGTCGCTGGACTCTGCATCCGGTAGCGGATGATAGGCCCGCGGAGGGTGCGGCTACCCGTATTGGCGTACGCGCCCGCGCCGTGGAGAATGGTCGGCGATGGCTTCCAGCGTCCTGATCGTCGACGACCACCCCGGCTTTCGGGCGACCGCACGGCGGCTGCTCGAGTCGGAGGGCTATGCGGTCGTCGGTGAGGCCGCGGACGGTGCCGCGGCGCTTGCGGCGGTGGCGGAGCTGAGCCCCGACGTCGTGCTGCTCGACGTCCAGCTGCCCGACATCGACGGCTTCGAGGTCACGAGCCGGCTGACGCGCGCCGGCGCGTCGGCGGCGGTCGTCCTGGTGTCGAGCCGAGACGGCGACGACTACGGCTCACTCGCCGGCGACAGCGGCGCGCGCGGCTTCATCGCCAAGTCCGACCTGTCCGGCGCCGCGCTCGAGGAGCTGCTCGCGTGATCGGCCTGCGCCGCGCGCTGGTTGCGATCGGCGTCGTCGGGCTGCTGTTCGGCCTTGCCGAGATACCGCTGATCCTCGGCAGCGACTTCGCGGGCCTGCGCGGCGTGCAGCTCGCGATCACGCTGGCAGCCGGCTGGGGCTTCATCGGCACCGGGCTCTTCCTCTGGGCGCGGCGGCCGGCGAACCAGATCGGGCCGCTGATGACGCTGATCGGCTTCCTCTGGTTCGTCAGCCAGCTGAGCGCCTCCGACTTGCCGCTGCTGTTCACCATCGGCAACGCGCTCGGCAGCGTCTACGTCGCCGCGACGATGCAGCTCGTCCTCTCCTATCCGAGCGGTGAGCTAACCGAGCGCCGCGACCGGATCGTCGTCGCGGTCGCCTACGCGATCACGACGGTCGGGCTGCTGGTGATGGGCCTGTTCCTCGATCCGGCCGACGACGGCTGCCCCGAGTGCCCGGACAACCTGGCGCTGGTCAGTCCCAACGCCGACATCGCGACGGTGCTGGACATCGCCTTCAGCGTGGTCGCGGTCGTCCTGCTGGGGGTCGTGATCGCGACGCTGGTCCGCCGCTGGCGCGAGGCCGGTCCGGGGCGCGCCACGTTGCTCGGACCGGTCTACCTGCTGATCGGCCTGCTGCTAACGATGCTCGTCTTGACGCTCGCGGTCGACCTCGCGGGAACTCCCGACTGGGTCGAGACGGTCTTCTTCATCTCGGGCGTCGCCTGCTTCGCGGCAATGCCCTACGCCTTCCTCGGCGCGCTGGCGCGCAGCCGGCTGGTTGACGCGGATGTGCTCGAGGCGGAGAACGTGCGCCTCGACGCCGAGCTGCAGGCGCGCGTCGAGGAGCTACGCGCATCGCGCCAGCGGATCGTCGAGGCCGGCGTCGCCGAGCGGCGACGGATCGAGCGTGACCTCCACGACGGCGCGCAGCAGCGGCTGGTCTCGCTCGCGCTTGACCTGCGGCTGGCGCGCGGGCAGGTCCGCGACGATCCAGACGCTGCCGAGCAACTGCTCGACGGTGCCGCCGAGGAGCTCGGCCGCGCGCTCGCGGAGCTGCGCGAGCTGGCGCGCGGAATCCATCCCGCGGTGCTCAGCGACCGCGGTCTCGCTGCCGCGCTCGAGGCGCTCGCCGGTCGCGCGCCGCTGCCCGTCGAGCTGCGTCGCAGCGGCGACGAGGGCCTGCCGGAGGCGGTCGAGTCGGCCGCCTACTTCGTCGTCGCCGAGGCGCTCACCAACGTCGCCAAGTACGCCGCGGCGACGCGGGCGACTGTGGAGCTGCGGCGCGAGAACGGTGCCGTCGAGGTAGAGGTCAGCGACGACGGCGTCGGTGGCGCGGATCCGACCGCGGGCAGCGGGCTGAGCGGACTGGCCGATCGCGTCGAGGCGCTCGACGGCAGCCTCGACGTCGAATCGCGCCTGGGCGAGGGGACGACCGTGACGGCGAGGATCCCGTGCGTGTAGTCGTCGCGGACGACTCGGTGCTGCTGCGCGAGGGCGTGGTGCGGCTGCTGGAGGAGAACGGCTTCGAGGTCGTCGGCCAGGCCGGCGATGCCGACGATCTGCGGCGCAAGGTCTACGCCCACAAGCCCGACGTCGCGGTCGTCGACATTCGGATGCCGCCCGACAACAGCGACGACGGGCTGCGCGCGGCGTTGGAGATCCGCTCGCGTCAGCCCGAGACGGCGGTGCTCGTGCTGTCGCAGTACATCGAGGAGGGCTACGCGCTCGACCTGGTGGGCGAGAGCAGCGGCGGCGTCGGCTACCTGCTCAAGGACCGTGTCGCCGACGTCGAGCGGTTCGCCGAGTCGGTGCGGCAGGTCGCCGGCGGCGGATCGGCGCTCGATCCGGAGGTCGTCGCCGGGCTGTTGGGGCGCCGCCGCCGCGACGACCCGCTCGAGGAGATCACGCCGCGTGAGCGCGAGGTCCTGGAGCTGATGGCGGAGGGACGTTCGAATGGCGCGATTGCCGGTCAGATGACGATCACCGAGCGCGCGGTCGAGAAGCACGTGACTAGCATCTTCGGCAAGCTCGGCCTCAGCCCGGCGGCCGAGGACCACCGGCGCGTGCTGGCGGTCCTCGCCTACCTTCGCGCATAGCGGCATAGGGGTGTGGATATCCGCAGCGCGGCTCGCCAGCTTCCTGCAGTACGCGCGGGTGCAACACCTGGCAAAGTGCCCGCCATGAACGTTTCGAGCATCGTGACTGCCACGGAACTGCGTCGCCGCTATGGCGAGGGGGAGGCGGCGGTGGATGCGCTCGCCGGCGTCTCGACCCAGTTCGAGCGCGGTCGGTTTGCGGCGATCATGGGCCCCTCGGGCTCCGGGAAGTCGACGTTGATGCACATCCTGGCCGGTCTGGACAAGCCGACGAGCGGCTCGGTGCAGCTCGACGGCGTCGAGCTGGCCGACCTGGATGACGGCAAGCTGACGCAGTTGCGCCGCGACAAGCTCGGGTTCGTCTTCCAGTTCTTCAACCTGTTGCCTGTCCTGACGGCCGAGGAGAACATTCGCCTCCCGCTCTCGATCGCCGGCCGCAAGCCCGATCCAGAGTGGTTCGAGCAGCTGATCGAGATCGTCGGGCTCGGCGATCGGCGTACCCACCGGCCGGCGGAGCTCTCCGGCGGCCAGCAGCAGCGTGTTGCCGTGGCGCGCGCGCTCGTCTCGAAGCCGGCGGTCGTGTTCGCTGATGAGCCGACTGGCAATCTCGACTCCAAGGCGTCCGAGGAGGTCCTCGGCCTGCTGCGCCGCTCGGTCGACGAGTTCGGTCAGACCGTGGTCATGGTCACCCACGAGGCGCACGCCGCGGCCTATGCCGACCGGCTCGTCGTACTACGCGATGGGCAGGTGGCCCATGACGGCGTGGCGGGCGGCGAGGAGGACGTCCTCGAGCTGATGAAGGCCGTGGCGTAGCGACATGGTCGCCGTCGCACTCAAAGGCCTGGCGGCGCGCAAGCTGCGCGCCCTCAGCACGATCCTCGCGGTCCTGCTCGGTGTCGCGCTGGTTGCGGGCACCTACATCCTCACCGACACGATCAACCGGTCGTTCGACGACATCTTCACTACGGCCCTGAAGGGCACCGACGTCGTCGTCACGCCGAAGGAGATCGTCGCTCAGGACGCCAGCGAGCCGCCCGCCTTCCCGGCGGCGCTGCTTGACCGCGTCGAGCGGGTGCCAGGGGTCGAGAAGGCTGAGGGCGGGATCTTCTCGATCGTTCGCTTGACAGACGCCAAGGGCGAGACGCTTGGAGCGGGCTTCGCGCCGCAGTTCGTCACGTCGGTGTCGGAGAAGCCGTTCGACACCCTCACCTACGTTAGCGGACGCGTTCCGAGCGCACCGCGCGAGGCCGCTCTCGATCAGACCACAGCCGACCGCGAGAACATCTCGATCGGCGACACGATCGGAGTCGTTGGCGAGGTCCAGCTGCGGCGCTACCGGATCGTCGGGCTCAACAAGCTCGGGGACACGTCGACGGGCGGCTCCAGCACTCTCACCCTGACGTTGCCACAGGCGCAGCTGGTTGCGGGCAAGGTCGGCAAGTTCGATCAGATCTCGGTCGAGGCGGCCGACGGGGTGACGCCCGCGGAGCTCCAGAAGCAGATCGCGCGCGTCATGCCACCGACCGTCCAGGTCGAGACCGGCGCGCAGAACGCGCAGCGCCAGACCGACGACATCAGCAGCGACCTCAGCTTCCTGAAGATCGCGCTACTCGTGTTCGCGGGCATCGCGCTGGTCGTTGGAGGCTTCCAGATCTTCAACACCTTCTCGATCACCGTCGCCCAGCGGGTGCGCGAGTTCGGGCTGCTGCGCACGCTGGGCGCCTCGCGCGGTCAGGTCCTGTCGGCCGTTCTGATCGAGGCGCTGATCATCGGCGTCGTCGGGTCGGTGGCAGGTCTGTTCGCCGGGATCGGGATCGCGAGCGGGCTCAACGCGATGTTCAAGTCGTTTGGCATCGACCTGCCGAACACGGGCCTGGTGCTCGAGACACGGACGATCGTCGTCTCGCTGGTTCTCGGCATCGGCATCACCCTGGCCTCATCGCTAGCTCCGGCGCTGCGAGCGACGCGTATATCGCCGATGGCCGCCTTGCTGGAGGCCGCGTTGCCAGAGAGTCGTCGTCGCGGCAGGATCCTCGCGGCGTTCGCCGGCCTGCTCGGTATCGGCGGCCTGGCGATGTTGCTGATCGGTTTGTTCGGCAACCTCGAGTCCTCGGGCTCGGCGGCCGGACTGATGGGCGCCGGCTCCGCTGCGATCCTGTTCTCGGCTTCGCTCTACAGCCCGCGGCTCGTCAAGCCGCTGGCCTCGGTCGCCGGCTGGCCGTTGGAGCGTCTACGCGGCTTGACGGGGCGGCTTGCGCGCGAGAACGCGATGCGTAAGCCCGGCCGCACGGCGGTGACCTCCGCGGCGCTGATGATCGGCCTCGCGCTGGTCGTCTTCGTGACCGTGTTCGCCGCCGGGCTTAATCGCTCGATCGCATCGGCGATTGACACCAACTTCCAGGGTGACATCACCGTTCAGAGCACCGACGGCTTCTCGCCGATCCCGAACGTGATCGCGCGTGACGTCAGTCGTGTGCCTGGGGTTGGGGACGTCGGTTCGATCCGCTTCAGCTACGCGAAGCTGGCTGGCGAGCAGGGACAGCAGCGGCTCTCCGGCGTCGACCCCGCGACGATCGGCGACGTCTTCAACTTCGACTTCACCGACGGCTCGTCGGATGCGATCGCCAACCTGACGCCGCGCCAGGCCGTCGTCGACGAGGCCTATGCGAAATCGAACGATCTCGAGCTCGGGGACACGTTGCGCGTACTCACCCCGAGTGGCCAGCGCACGACCTTCGAGATCGTTGCCGCGATCAAGGATCGCACCGACTTCCTCGGCAGCTTCGTAATCGACCAGGCGGCGATGGCGCGCTACTTCGGTGAGACACGCGACACCTACGTGCTTGTCGGGCTCGCACCGGGCGCCGACGCCGCAGCCGTCGAGCAGCGGGTCAAGCGACTCGTCTCGACGCGTTATCCGTCGGCCGAGGCGCTCAACCAAGAGGAGCTGAAGAAGTCCCAGGAGGAGCAGATCGGTGCTCTTGTGGGTCTCGTCTACGCGCTGTTGTCGCTTGCCGTGATCGTCTCGATCTTCGGGATCGTAAACACGCTCGCGCTGTCGATCCACGAGCGCACGCGCGAGCTCGGGATGTTGCGTGCCGTCGGGATGACGCGGCGCCAGGTCAAGCGCGTGATCCGCTACGAGGCGGTGATCACTGCGCTGATTGGCGCCCTGCTCGGCACCGCGCTCGGCGTGCTGTTCGCAGCGCTGATCTCGCGACCGCTCGCCGACGAGGGCTTCGAGCTTGCCTATCCCGTTGGGCAGCTGATCGTGATCCTGGTGCTCGCCGCGCTTGCCGGCGTCGTTGCGGCGATCGGGCCCGCTCGCCGGGCCGCGAAGCTCGACGTTCTCGAGGCGTTGGCCTACGAGTAGTCGCGGCTGGCCGATCCATAGGATCAGCGCTGCATGGCTACCAGGGCATCTACAGCCGCAGAGCTGACCGACAAGCTGCTTGCGGGCGACAAGCGCGCGCTGGCACGCGCAATTTCGTTGGTCGAGAACGACGACCCGGAGGGCTGGGCGCTGGTGCGGGAGGTCTATCCGCAGACCGGTAAGGCGACGGTCGTCGGCTTCACCGGACCGCCCGGGGTCGGCAAGTCGACGCTGATCGGCGGTCTGACCGCGAAGTACCGCGCGCGCGACCGGCAGGTCGCGGTGCTGTCGATCGACCCTTCGTCGCCATTTACCAAGGGGGCCCTGCTCGGCGATCGCATCCGGCTTACCGAGCACTTCCTCGACTCGGGGGTGTTCATCCGCTCGATGGCGAATCGCGGCGCGCTCGGCGGCCTCTCCGAGGCCTGTCTGCAGGCGGCGCTGCTGATGGACGCCTCGGGCAAGGACGTCGTCCTGCTCGAGACTGTCGGCGTCGGCCAGGCTGAGGTCGACATCATCGACCACGCCGACACGGTCGTCCTGGCGCTGATGCCTGGATCCGGCGACTCGATCCAGGCATTGAAGGCCGGCGTGATGGAGATCCCCGACGTGATCGTCGTCAACAAGTCGGACCATCCGTTGACCGACACGATGATTCGCGAGATCCGCGGCGTGCTGTCGCTCGGGCCGCAGAAGGACTGGCGGGTCCCGATCGTCAAGACCGAGGCGTCGCGCGGTGAGGGGATCGACGAGTTGATCGAGGCGATTGAGTCGCATCGCGAGCACATCGAGAGCGAGGGCACGCTCGTCGAGCGGCGTCGCCGCAACTTGATGAACGAGGTGCTCGCGCTCGCCGCGGGCCGTCTGCGCCGTCAGCTCGAGGAGTCGCTCCACGACGACGAGTCGGTGCGCGAGCTGCTCGACGAGGTCGTGGCACGCAGGCTCGACCCGTCCAGCGCTGCTACTCGCCTGCTCGAACGTTCCTGAGCCGCGAGAGGCGAGCAGGCCAAGGAAGCAGGCCGCGACGTGTGCGTCCGCACACGAGAGGCCGATGACGCCGGCATGCGACGCCTATCGCGGCTCAGGCGCCGCGGGTGCGGGCGATCACCATCTGCTGAACCTCGTCGGTGCCCTCGCCGATCGTGAGGATCTTCGCGTCGCGGTAGAAGCGGCAGACGGGGTACTCCTCGATGAAGCCGTAGCCGCCGTGGATTTGCACGGCCTCCTCGGTTGCGCGGACCGCGAGGCGGCCGGTCTTCAGCTTCGCCTGGGCAGCGGTGAGCGAGAAGTTCCTGCCGAGATCCTTCTCCACGGCCGCCTTGTAGGTCAGCAGCCGGGCGGCCTCGATCTCGGTCGAGAGGTCAGCGAGCTTCATCTGGATCGCCTGGTACTTGGCGATCGGCTTGCCGAACGCCTGGCGCTCCTTGGCGTAGGCGAGAGCCTCGTCGAGGGCGCCTTGAGCGAGTCCGACGCCCATTGCGGCAACCGAGATCCGCCCGCCGTCGAGCGTCTGGAGGAACTGCTTGAAGCCCATGCCGCGCGGCCCGAGCAGGTTCTCCTCCGGCACATGGCAGTCGTCGAACGACAGCGGCCGCGTGTCGGACGCGTTCCAGCCCATCTTCCGGTAGGCAGGACCGATCTCGTAGCCGGGCGTGCCGCGCGGCACGATGATGTTCGAGATCTCGCCGTCGCCGGTGCGGGCGGTGATCGTCACGAAGCCAGATATGTCGGTGCCGACGTTGGTGATGAACTGCTTGGCTCCGTCGACCTTCCACTCGCCATTGGCGAGGCTTGCGGTCGTACGCACATTGCCGGCGTCCGACCCGGCCTCCGGCTCGGTCAGGCCGAACGAGCCAAGCAGCTCGCCTGCTGTCAGGCGCGGCATCCACTCTTGTTTCTGCTCCTCGCTGCCGAAAGCATGGAGCGGCCAAGTGCCGAGCGAGGTGTGAGCCGCGACGGTGATCGCGACTGATGAATCGATGCGTGCCAGCTCCTCGATGACGAGCGCATACGACAGGGTGTCCGCGCCGCCGCCGCCGTACTGCTCGGGGTACGGCACCCCCATCAGCCCAAGCTCGCCCAGCTTGGCAACGATCTCATACGGGAATCGCTTCTCGCGGTCGAGTTCCTCGGCGACCGGCTTGACCTCTTGCTGCGCGAAGTCGCGTGCGAGTCGCTGGATGGCTGCCTGCTCGTCAGTCAGATCGAAGTTCACGGCGCGGGATCGTAACGGACCGCCCGACTCGGTTACACAACAGCGCATATATGCTAAGAAACTGAGACGGCTGCAACGAGTCGGCGACGACTGTGTGGCGCCGGGCAGTTGTGTCGCCCGGATGTCCGCGCCCGAACATATGTTTAGTCACCACCGAAGATCTGCCCGAAGGGAGGGCACCATGTCTGAAGCAACAATTCAGGTCTCAGCGGAGCACGTCGAGGCGATCCGGCAAAGCCTGACCGGGCGACTTGACGACCCGGGTCATGTAGGGGAGGTGCGGAGCCTGCTCGGGCAGATCGGCGATCGGGCGCCGGCGGTCGCGCGGCCGTGTGCGCTGACCGGATCTCGTGTCGTCCTTTGGAGCGCTGTCTACGACACGCTTTGCCTCGCCGCCGAGCAGCTCGCCGACGATTGCAACGAGTACTGGCTCGGAGCAACCGACCCAGATCGCACTCGCGCCGGCATAGCTAGTGTCGCCGAGCGCCTCGAGCTGTTGGTGGCGCTCGGCTCTCCGCCGGGGCGCTAGCTGGTGCTGAGCTCGCGTTCCGCGGCTTCCGGTCCGTCGAGCACCAGCAATAACCATGCCATCAGTTCCGGTCGTAGCAGTGGTAGTTCGGCGGGGTCTCCCTCCTCCGCGGCCTTCGCGACCACATAGGCCATTCCGCCGAGCATTCCGTCGATCGCGACATCGGTCGCACTGCGGTTGCTCTCAGTAGTCGCCCGTTCGATCAGCGTCCGGATCTTGTCCAGGGTCTCCCGCTGCAGTTGTCTGGAAGCCGGTGTTGCCGCTGCGATCTCGACCAGCGACAAATTGGCGAGGGCGGGCTCGCGGGCAAAGAGCTCGAGACCCCAGTCCAACAACGAGCGCAGGGCAGCTCGCCAGTCGTCTTGATCCGCCGCCGCCGACCCGGCGCCGGCAACGATCCGCTCCACGACTGTGCGATGGGCTTGCAAGAGCACGTCCTCTTTGCCCGAGAAATGCGTGTACAGCGCTTTTCGGGACACCCCTGACTCGGCGGCGATCTCGTCGACAGTCGTCGCCGCATAACCGCGACGGAGCATCACCCGCGCCATTCCCGCAAACAGGCGATCGCGCTGAGAGTGAACGACGAACTCGGGCGGGAGTCCGTGGCTGCCGCGGGGGAGCCGATCGTCCGGCTTGTGGATCGATCCATCTGACTCCTGGTGGGCCGCCCCCATCGCGGGCGAACCTACAGCGAGCGGTTCGAGCAAGGCGCTCCGGATTGTTTTAAACAACAAGAAACGCGAATGTGTAAATGCATCGCCGCGGTTGCGGTACGCAAGTCGAGCACGGGCGTTGCTTCTTGTAACTCCGGTCGTTCGATGCTGTGGGGATGCGGGATCAAGGCGGCCAGGCGTCGGTGGAGTGGATTGGGCTGATCGCCGTCGTGGCGCTTGCGATCGGGGGTGTCCTGACTGCGGTACCGGCTGTTGACGGCTGGTCGTTTGGTGGAGCGTTGGCGCACCGCCTGACGTGCACGGTGAAGGGAGACTGCGGCGACGACTTGAGCCGGGTCTACGGTGCCGAGGACGCAGACCTCGTAAGACGTCATCTCCAGGGGTTGATCTTCGAGCCAGGCGAGCGGCAGATTCCTGTCGACTGGCGAAGCTGCCGCGCCGTCGCGTGTGCAGTTGCTCCGGACGATCGGGAGCTCGATGTTCACCTCAGTGAGGCTGGTCTGCCGCTTACGGTCTTCACCCACCTATTCCGACGCGGCGACCGGCGGTATATCCAGTACTGGTTCTACTACCCCGATTCCAACACGACCTGGGCAGGGTCGGACAGGATCTGGAAGCACAGCCCTGCGGGACAGATCGCCCAACTGGTCAGCGGCTCGGACGACTACCCGGGCTTTCATGAAGACGACTGGGAGGGCGTCACGGTTCGCGTGGAGGCCGATGGGCGTACGGCGGTGCGCGTTACGTCTCATGGTCACTGGCAGTGGTGCAAGCAGCGCCGCTGCGTCGGACGCTGGGGTCCTGTCAC
>CAMLNW010000076.1 GCA_946481495.1 uncultured Actinomycetes bacterium | reverse complement strand
CCGCGCGTGGAAGCGCAGGTTCTCGCGCCCCGTCAGCTCGCGGTAGAGCAGCGGGTCGTGGCCGAGGTAACCGATCCCCCCGCGCACCTCCCACGCCTTGCCCGGTAGCTCATGCCCCAGCACGCGCGCCACCCCTGCGTGCGGCCGCAGCAGCGTCGCCAGCACCCGCAGCAGCGTCGTCTTCCCCGCCCCGTTCGACCCCAGCACCGCCAGCGTCTGACCAGCCTCCAGCCGCACCGTCACCCCAGACAGCGCCACCCGCTCGCCGTAGCGGCGCTCGACACCATCGAGCTCGACTACCGCGCCCATGTCGCTCACGCGCCGTCGACCGCCTCGGCGGCGGCGGCCCTGTCAGGCTCGACGCGCTGCGCCTTGGCTCGCGTCACCGGGGGTCTCCGACGAGTAGAACGAGTGGGCCTCGAAGGACCGTTCGGAGGAATCCCGATCCCTCCTCACGCCGGCGCTCGTACTCCGCTCGGTCGTAGGCCGTCACGTCGATCTCGCGCCCGGCCAAGCCCTCGATTCTCTTGACGCGGGCCAGCAGTTCACCGCGGTCCATGCTTCCCACCACGAGCAGGTCGATGTCGCTGCCCCCGCTCGGCTTGCGCGCGGCCCAGGATCCAAAGATCGCCGCGGCCTCGATCCCATCGATCGTCGCGAGTGCGCGCGTCAGCTGAGGCTCGACGGCCATCGTGCGCTCCAGCAGTTCGCGCATGGGCTCGTAGAGTGGCGAGTCCTTCGCGGGCCGAAACCCGGCGCCGCGTCTCTCCCGCTCGCGCTCGATCAGCCCAGCGTCGACCAGTCGAGCCAGCTCGCGGTAGACCGAGGCGGCTGGACCCGATGTGCGCTCTGCCAGCTCACCCGCCGTCGTGGCCTCGTCGTCGCCCAGGAATAGCGCCGCGAGCAGCTCCGCCTGCAGGTTGGTGCGGAAGATTGGCAGCAGAGCGGGCGGAGTAGTCCGCATAGATGAGAATTAAATCTCATCTATACAGAATATGTAGTCAGGCCGGCACGGCGGTGCGCTGGGCCGCGGCGATCAGGTCGCGGACCGCATCCTCGTCGCGGGCGCGCAGCAGCTCGACCGGGTCGGGCGTGCCGTTGACGATCGACTCGAAGAAGGCCTTGCGGTCCTGGTAGGTGGGCAGCGTGCCTTTGGCCCAGCCGCGGACGTCGTTGAGCATGATCGCCAGGCGGGCGTACTCCTCGCCGAACAGCTCGGACACCTCGCGCTTCATCCGCTTCGCCAGCGCGGGGCTCGCGCCGGCGGTCGAGATCGCAATCGCCAGCGGTCCGGTGCGGACGATCGCCGGCAGGATGAAGTTGCACAGCGGCGGCACGTCGACGATGTTCACGAGCATCGCCCGCCGCTCGGCGTCCTCGTAGATCTTGATGTTGGTGTCCGTCGAGTCGGTGCAGGCGATCACGATGAACACACCCTCGAGGTCCTCCGGCCCGGCGTACTCGCGCTGCTCCCAGCGGATCGACCCCTCGGCGGCGAGCGCCTCCAGCTCCGGCCCCGCGTCGGGCGCGATCACCGTCACGTCGCCGTCGCAGGCCAGCAGTCCCTCCGCCTTCTCCAGCCCCATCGCCCCGCCGCCGATCACCGTGCACCGCCGCCCGCTCAGCTTCAGGCAGGCGATGTAGAACGGCGTGTCGAGCATGTCGCGCACGCAAATCTGATCGCAGATCCCGCGCTTGAACTGGCAGACGCACTCCTTGCCCGCGTATGCGGCAGCTGGCATGCGATTCAGTCTAGGCGCCTCGCGCCGTGCTCACTGATGGTTTGTGCGGTCCAGGCGATGAAAATCCATCAGTCACGGCGAACGAGAGGTCAGGGGCGCTTGACGACCTTCGCACCGAGGCGGGCGAAGGAGCGGGCGCCGCGACGCAACGCGGCCACCTTGTCGGAGTCGCGGCCGTAGAGGACGGTGGCGGCCTCGTGCATGCCACGGCCGAGCGAGCGGTCGTAGGGGTGCCACCAGAAGTTGCGGGTGAGGCCGGGCTCCCAGGAGAGTTGCTTGACGTTGACGCACTCGTAGAAGCCGAACTTCGAGTGCGAGCGGCCGAGGCCGGAGTCCTTGACGCCGCCCCAGGCGCAGGAGCAGGTGCCGTGCGAATACATGTGGTCGTTGATCCAGACCATGCCGGACTGGATCCGGCGGGCGATCCGGTCGCCGCGCGCGCGGTCGGCGGTCCAGACCGAGGCGCCGAGCCCGAACTCGGAGTCGTTGGCGAGGTCGATCGCCTCGTCCTCGGAGTCGACGTCGACGACCGGGACCACCGGCCCGAAGATCTCCTCGCGCATGATCCGCATGTCGTGGGTGACGCCGGTCAGGACCGCCGGCGCGTACCAATGACCCGTGCCGCCAGGCGGTGGCGCGGTCGGCCCGCCGCAGCGCAGCGTCGCGCCCGCGCGCACCGCGTCGTCGACCAGCTCGTCGACGAGGTCGTGCTGCTCCTTCGACACCATCGGGCCGATCTCGGTCTCCCAGCCCATCGGGTCGCCGACGTGCAGCGCCTGGGCGCCGCGGACGAGCTCGTCGGTGAACCGCTCGGCGACGTCGCGCATCACGTACACGCGCTCGATCCCGCTGCAGGTCTGGCCCGCATTCGCGAAGCCGCCCCAGAGCGCGCCCGACACGGCGTTCGGGATGTTCGCGTCGGACAGGACGATCATCGGGTCCTTGCCGCCGAGCTCGAGCACCGAGCCCTTCATCCGCTCGGCGCACTTGATCCCTACGGCGCGGCCCACCTCGACCGACCCCGTAAAGAAGATCTTCGCCGCGCTCGACTCGACCAGCGCGTTGCCGACCGCCCCGCCGCCGTGGACCGTCCGCACCAGGCCCTCCGGTAGCCCCGCGCGCTCGAAGACCTCCTGAATCTTCTGGCCGATCAGCGGCGTCAGCGACGCCGGCTTCAGCACGACGCCGTTGCCGCACATCAGCGCAATCGCGACCTCGCCCATCGGGATCGACCACGGGTAGTTCCACGGCGCGATCACGCCGACGACGCCGAGCGGCTCGTAGGCGAAGCGGGCGCTCTTCTGCTTGACCCAGATCGGCAGCTTCACCTTCTCGTCGGCGAGGATCTCCGGCCCGGTGTCGGCGACCCAGTTGAGCGCGTCGATCGTCGGCAGCAGCTCCATCGTGTACGACTCGTTGCGCGGCTTGCCCTGCTCGCGCGTCAGAAGCTCGCTCAGCACGTCGAGCGAGTCGACGATCACCTGCGCGGCGCGGCGCATGTAGCGCGCCCGGTCCTCGACCGGCAGCGCCGCCCAGAACGGCTGCACCTCGGCGACGTCGTCGACGACCGCCTGCACCTGGTCGGGGGCGATCGTCGGCAGCGCCCCCAGCCGCCGGCCGTCGATCGGCGAGAACGTCTCGAGCTGGCCCGCGACGGGCGCTGACTTCGCCTCCATCGGTTCATTGTGGCGCAGCCTCCGGCCGCGCGCCGATAACGCGTGCCGCTAGAACATCGTTCTAGAACGAAATTCTACGATTCGGAGGTATCGGGCCGGCGTGAGCGGCGGATGCGTTCAAAGCGCTCGGCGAGGTCGCGCTCGACGCCGTGGTCTGAAAGATCCAGGAACCGTCGGCCGACGGCGTTGTCGGGCATCAGCTCCTGCGGCGCGGTTCCGCTCGGGTTGTCGTGCGGGTACTGGTAGCCCTCGCCGCGGCCGAGCTTCTTCGCGCCCGGGTAGTGGGAGTCGCGCAGGTAGTCGGGCGGTGTCGGCGCGCCGTTCTGGCGCACCCAGGCGCGGGCGTGGCCGAGCGCGCGGTAGGAGGCGTTCGACTTCGGCGCCAGCGACAGGTAGACGGCGGCCTGGGCGAGCGCGTGCGAGCACTCCGGCAGCCCGACGCGATCGACCGCCTGCGCGGCCGCGGTCGCGACCAGCAGCGCCTGCGGGTCGGCGTTGCCGATGTCCTCGCTCGCGAGGATCACCATGCGGCGGGCAATGAAGCGGACGTCCTCGCCGCCCTCGAGCATCGCGGCGAGGTAGAGCAGCGACGCGTCAGGGTCCGACCCGCGCGTCGCCTTGATCCAGGCCGAGATCAGGTCGTAGTGGCGGTCGCCGTCCTTGTCGTAGAGAACGGCACGGCGCTGCAGCGCGTCCTCGGCGCGGGCGAGCGTTACGTGGTCGGCCTCGGCCGCGAGCTCGAGCGCCGCCAGCGCGGTGCGCGCGTCGCCTCCCGCTCGCGCCGCCAGGAACTCCAGCGCGTCGTCGTCGACCTCCGGCGGGTCCGCGATCCCCCGCTCCCCGCCCTCCAGCGCCCGTCGCAGCAGCGCCAGCACGTCGGCCTCCTCGAGCGCCTTCAGCTCGTAGACCCGGCAGCGCGACAGGAGCGCCGAGTTCACCTCGAAGTACGGGTTCTCGGTCGTCGCCCCGACCAGCCACACCAGCCCCTCCTCGACCGCCGGCAGCAGCACGTCCTGCTGAGCCTTGTTGAAGCGGTGGATCTCGTCGAGGAAGAGGATCGTTCCCTCCCCGCCGCCGGCCCGCCGCTCCTCCGCGCGCGCCAGCACCTCGCGCACCTCCTTGCGCCCCGCGTTGACCGCCGAGATCTCCTCGAACGCCGCGCGCGCCCGCACCGCCATCAGCCGCGCTAGTGTCGTCTTCCCCGTTCCCGGCGGACCGTAGAGCACCATCGAGTGCGGATGCCCCTCCTCGAGCGCGCCGCGCAGCGCCGACCCGTCCTCGAGCAGATGCTCCTGCCCTACGAACTCCTCCAGCGCCACCGGACGCATCCGCGCGGCCAGCGGCTGATCGCGCGCCGGCACGCCAGTCATCCGTGGCGCCGCCGCGCCCTCTTCCTCTCCGAACAGCCGATCCACTCAGACCATCCTCGCAGCCGGCCCAGCCGGCGTGGGCGGCCTCGCTCAGAGGCCCGCGCCCGGCGCGCCGCGCTCCAGCTCGCGCTCGGCGGCCTCGGGGCCGCGGATCGGCAGGACCGAGGTGTACATCAGGTCGGGCAGGACGTTGGGAAGGTCCTCGGCGCGGCCGGAGGCGACCTCTCGGTGGACGATCTCGCTCATCCCGCCGACCATGTTCAGCGCGAGCGCGGGCGGGCGCGAGCGGTCGTCCTCGAGCCGGCCGGTGTCGAAGACGATCGTGAAGCCGCGCATTGCCTCGTTGCGCGCGGCGATCGCACGCGGGCCGGCGGTCATCACCTCGATGAAGCAGAGCCGCGCCGCGGTCGGGTCGCGCGCGAGCGCGTGTAGAAGAGCGCTGAGCGCGGCGCGCACGCGGTCGGCCCACTCGTCCTGGGTCTCGAACGCCTCGAGCGTCAGCGTCAGCAGCCGCGCCAGGTCGCGCTCGTAGGCCTGGATGAAGCACTGCTCCTTGTCCTCGAACAGCTTGTAGAACGCTTTGCGCGTCACGCCGGCTCGCTTGATCACGTCGGCGATCGAGGCGTCGTGGTAGCCGCGCTCGCCCGCCAGCACCTTCATCGCGTCGAGGATCCGCGCCCGCTGCGACGCCTCCACCTCGGCCTCCGACAGCCCGTGTCGCCCGCGCGGGAGCTGATCCGGGCGGCGTGGCGGCAGCTTGCGGCGGGGACGCGCGGGTGTCGCGTCCCCGGCGCCGGCCGCGCCTGCAGGCTCCTCGCCCTCGGTGCGGTGCTCGTCAGCGGCCATCGCGATTCACAAACCCACGATACCCCTTCGAGCCCGCCGATAGCAATGGGCGATGCAGCTTGGCGTCATCCAGCGGACCGGCTAGATGACATTTAGCCAGTATGCTAACTAACATATGGCCGGACATGGATTGATACCGCGCCGCGTCCGCCGGTCGGTGGTCGAAGCTCTCGCCGACACACGCGTCGTGCTGATATCCGGTGCGCGTCAGACCGGCAAGAGCACGCTGGCGATGTCGGTCGCGCGGGAGGAGCACCCAGCGGACTTCGTCACCCTCGACGACGACGGCCAGCGCGCGGCCGCGCAAGCCGATCCGAAGGGCTTCCTAGCCAGACGGACCGGGCCGGTCGCGATCGACGAGATCCAGCGCGTTCCGGAGCTGCTGCTCGCGATCAAGATGGCTGTCGACGTCGACAACACGCCCGGCCGGTTCCTGCTGACCGGCTCGGCCAACATCCTCTCGGCGCCGCGCGTCAAGGACTCACTGGCCGGTCGGATCGAGATCGTGACGCTCTGGCCGCTCTCGCAGGGGGAGCTGGCGGAGGTCGAGGAGATCTTCGTCGACGCGCTGTTCGACAACGCGCCACGGTCGTTGAAGCCGACCCCCATCGATTTCCACAGCCTTGCCGAGCGTCTTGCTCTTGGAGGGTTCCCCGAGGTCGTGGCCAGGGCCGCGCCAGGGCGCCGGCGTCAGTGGTTCGACAGCTACGTGCAGTCGATGGTCGAGCGTGACATCCGAGACTTGGCCGACGTCAGACGCTCGGACGAGATCGGGCGCCTGCTGCGGCTGATCGCAACGCGTGTGGGGAACATCCTGCAACCCGCCACCGTTGCCCGCGACCTTTCGATCGGCCGCCTGACGGTCGAGTCCTACGTCGGGCTCCTCGAGACGCTGTACCTCGTAAGGCGCCTGCCGGCCTGGAGGCCGGGCTTGGGCGCGCGTGTCGTGCATGCGCCGAAGGCCTACGTAGTCGACTCCGGCCTGCTCGCCCACCTGCTCAACGCCGACGCGGAACGGATCGTGGACGACGTCCGGATCTCCGGGATGGTGCTCGAGAGCTTCGTTGCGATGGAGGTACTGCGCCAGCTCGAGCGCTCCAGGACTCGTGTGTTCGCGCACCACTTCCGCGACAAGGACGGTTACGAGGTCGATCTCGTGCTCGAATCCGCGCGGGGGGAAGTCGCCGGGATCGAAGTGAAGGCCAGCGCCACGGTGCGTCCTCAGGACTTCAGAGGGCTCGAGCGGTTGAAGAGGCTCGCCGGCGACCGGTTTGCGTGCGGGGTCGTCCTCTACGTCGGCGAGCAGACCATTCCCTTTGGCGATGGCCTGTGGGCGGTGCCGGTGAGCGCGCTTTGGGCGCCCGTTAGTCGAGCCGCGCGACGGCGATGATCGTGTCGACCGTGGGCAGGTCGTCTGTGGCGAGGCGGTCGATCGCGTTGAAGGAGAGCTCGTGGAAGCCGCCGACGAGTGCGATAGCGGACACGTCGGCGATTCGCTCGTTGGGGCGCAGCTCGCGCAGCGGCTGGGCGAGCAGGTCGGCCAGGCGGTTGGTGGTCTCAGAACGTCGCTCGCGCGCGGCGGGTCCGGCGCTGAGCGCCTCGACGAACAGGGCGCGGGCACGATCCGGCCGCTCGGCGCAGAAGTCGAGCAGGGCGCCGACGCCGGCGCGGATGCGGGTGGCGGGATCGTCGTCGACCGCCATTGCGACGCTCACGCGGCCGAGCACGTCGGCGGCGATCTCGCCGTAGCCGGCGAGGAAGGCGCGCTCGCCGGCGTCGTCGGCGGTGAGGTCCCCCTCGGCGGCAGCGCCGCCGGTGGCCCCATCGCGCGCCCCGCCCCCGGTGAACGGCAGCGTCAGCGTGTCCGTCAGCTGGGCGCGCAGCAGCGGCAGGTCCTCGACGCGGCCCGCCGCGATCTCGCGATGCAGCACCTCGGCGAGGTAGCCGACCGACCCGGCGGTGACCGCGCGCGAGCGCGGTGTCTGGGCGCCGTCCGCGTCGCGCTCGTCGGCGCCGTCGTGCGGCGCGAACAGCGGGTCGAGCGCCGCCAGTGCGTGGCCACGCCGCTCGAGCGCCAGTGGCCCCGCGGCGAGCACCTCGACGAAGCAGATCCGCGCCGCGCTCGGATCGCCCGCCAGCGCCCCGAGCAGCACGCCGAGCGCGGTGCGCAGCCGGTCGACCCACGGCTCGCTTCCCTCGAACGCCTGCATGACCGGGGCGAGCAGCCGCTCCATCTCGCCCTCGTAGACGGCGACGAAGCACTCCTCCTTGCCGGCGTAGAGCTCGTAGAAGGTCTTGCGCGACACCCCGGCGTGGCGCAGCACGGCGGCCACCGAGACGTCGCGATAGCCGTGCGTCGCGACCAGCTCGCGCATCGCCGCCAGCACCCTTTCGCGCTGGGAACTCTCGACCTGCTCGGGTGTCAGGCCATGTTTACCGCCGCGCAGCTGGTCCAGGTGCGTCCTCCCCGCTGAGACGCCCGTCGCCAGAGCGGCCTTTGCCGGTCTAGATCGATGGTCGGGCATGGGGCGACTGTACTACAGAGACCAACAGGTGTCTAGGTCTCCTCACGCTTTTCCCCTCTCAATATGGGTTCTAGAGCCGTAAACAGTGATTCTAAACCGTTCTCTGTTGACAGCTAGACACTCTTCGGTTTACCGTGGGGAACGTCGGGTGGCTAAACCGCTCGGCGGGAGAGCGAGAGATGCAACGAGGAGAGGAATCGCAGAGATGAGGCGTGTTGGCAGCCAGTTCCCGGGGTCGGTTCCGCGGCCCGTGCGTACTCGTACTTGGGGTCGCGTGGTTTCAGGTGGTGCTGCGCTGGGTGTGGTTGCGGCGGTCTTCGTTCTCGCGTTGGTGCTTCCGGCTGGTGCTTCGGCTGCGTTGTACAAGCTGAATTCGACGCCGAGTCTGTGTTCTGGCACGGGTACGGCTGCTGGGCAGTGCACGGGTCCGATTAGGGGTGTTGCTGTCGATCAGTCCAATGGCAACGTCTACGTCGTCAATGCGGGCAACAATCGGATCGAGCAGTTCGACGCTAGTGGGGCGTTCGTTCGTGCGTTTGGCTACAACGTTCGCGCTGACGCTCCCACGGCTAATACGCATCAGGTGTGCACCGTGGCGACTGGGTGCATCAAGGGCACGGCTGCCCCGACTGCGCTCGATGGTCAGATCTCGACTACTGGTGGTCGTGGGATCGCAGTCGATCCTGCGACGCACGTCGTCTATGTCGTGACCGCTGCTGCGAAGGTCGGGATGTGGGACGGGTCGACCGGCGCCTATATCGGGACGCTCAACGGAACCACGGGCGCCAGCGTCGCCGCGCCGGAGACGTTCGCTGGCACTACTGGGATTGCGGTCGATACCTCGAATCCTCTTCAGCACTACTTGTATGTCGCGATCAACGTGAGCGTTTCGACGAAGACGCTGATCGACAAGTTCGCCGTGGCGGGCGCTGGCGGTTCGCCGCTGCCGGCCTATGTCTGTCAGATCTCGGGTCGTACTCCCGGCACTCCAACCGAGTGCAACGCCCCTGGGTCGGCGGGTGGTGCTTACACCGAGCTGGCGATCAACGGGCAGACTGGTGGGAACCTCGCGACCGACGCTTCTGGCCGGGTGTACATCGCCGAGCGGATCGACGCGACGCAGAATCGCAGCACGATCACCCGGTTCAGCAATACCGGTGGGTGGTTGTCGCAGTTCGTCCCGACCACCACTCGCCCGGAGGCGTTGGCGACTCTGCCCAACGGCAACGTGCTGGCCGCTGTCGGTGGCGCAGCGTCCGGGGCCGGAGGAACTCGCGTCCAGGAGTACGACCCGGCGGCGCCGACGCTGCCGGTGTCGAACTTCGGGACCGGAACGATCGGCGGGAGCCTGGGCCTGGCCGTCGATGACTCCGGTCTGGCCTCGGATGGCTTGATCTATGTGTCGGACGCGACCAATGCGCGGGTGTGGCGCTACGAGGTCAACGTTCCCGCCCCACCCGAGATCGCTGATCTGCAGTCGACCGTGATCGGTCTCTCGGGCCAGTTCGGCGCAAAGGTCAACCCGCGCGGCATCGACACGACCTTCCACCTCGAGTACGTCGACGCGGCGACCTACCAGGCCGACATCGGCAGCGGCGACGGATTCCAGCACGCAACCGCGACCGTCGAGAGCGCATCGATCGGCGACGGCGCCGCATTGCAAAGCGTCAGCCAATCGGTCAGCGGCCTCTTGGCACTGACCGACTATCGCTGGCGGCTGGTCGCGACCAACTCGGTTGGCACCACCAAGAGCCCCGCCGCAACGTTCTCCACAGTGGTCCGGCCAACGCTTACCGACGGCGCTGGCGCGAACCCGGTCGCGGTGACCACAGCCACAGTCGCCGGAGCTGTCGATCCCAACGGCGACACGCTGACCGACTGCCACTTCCAGTACATCACCCACACGGCGTATGTAGCCAACGGCAACAGCTACACCGGCACCAACGTCCCAGCCACCAAGCCCTGCACCCCGGCAGCTGGGTCGATCGCGCCGAGCACCGGGTCGACGGCCGTCTCGGCCAACCTCACCGGCCTGGCCGAGAACACCAGCTACCACTACCGGCTGCGAGCCACAAACCGCGGCGGCACGACAACCCAGGCCGACCGGACGTTCACCACACAGGCGACACCCCAGATCGCCAGTACCACCGTCGATCTACTTACCCCCAGCTCAGTACGCCTCTCCGCCTACGTCAATCCCAACTCCAGCCAAACCAGCTACCGGTTCGAATGGGGAACCAACCCCGACAGTCTGCCCAACCGCATCCCCACCCCCAACGGACAACTAGGAGCCGGGACGACCAACGTACTTGCCGACGACGTCCTGACCGGCCTCCAGCCAAACACCACCTATCACTACCGACTGATCGCAGTCGGCGTGACGGGCACGACGACCGGTCCCGTACGCAGCTTCACCACCCGGACGGTGTCGTTGCCGGCGCGGGGTGCTGAGTTGGTGTCGCCGGCGGTCAAGTCGCCGAATGCTGATGTGCAGGATTACGAGTCCGATGTCGGGGAGATGGAGTATCAGGTCACGTCTGATGGCAACAACATCTTCTACACGCTTGCCTTCGGGACCCCGGATGCGACTGCGGGGGGTGAGTTGCGTTATCTGGCGCGGCGTGGCGATGCGGGTTGGGTGTCGGAGCAGATGACACCGCCGCTGATCTCTGCTGACAGTCTGCCGGGGAATCCGGGCGTTTGGACCGGCCGCTATGGCTATATGGCGCCGGACTTGAGCTGTGGTGTGGTGAAGAGCCCGCAGCCGTTGACGCCGGATGCCTCGA
>CAMLNW010000075.1 GCA_946481495.1 uncultured Actinomycetes bacterium | reverse complement strand
GCGGTAGAGGATCTCGCTGAGGCCGCCGACCATGCTGATGCCGGTGAAGCCCGGCAGGTCGCCCTCGGTCTCGAGCCGGCCGGTGTCGTAGATGTAGGCGAAGCCGCGCATCGCGTCGTTGCGAGTCGCCACGGCCTGGGGGCCGGCGGCCAGCACCTCGACGAAGCAGACGCGCGCCACGCCGGGCTCGTAGGCGAGCGCGTTGAGCAGCGCGGTCAGTCCGGCCCGCAACTGGTCGACCCACTCGTCCTGGGCCTCGAATGCCTCGAGCGTCACCGACAGCAGCCGCGCAAGCGCCTGCTGGTAGGCGGCGATGAAGCAGTGCTCCTTGTCCTCGAAGTGCTCGTAGAAGGTCTTGCGCGAGACGCCTGCGTGCGCGATCACGTCTGCGACACGGGCGGCTTGGTAGCCGTCGCGGCCGACGGCGTCGGTCATCGCGGCGAGGATGCGGCTGCGCTGCGACTCGGCTACCTGCTCTGGGGCAAGGCCGTGGCGGCCACCCGGAATCTGGTCCGGCCGGCGCCGGGTCGGCCGGCGCGGCGTGTCGCCGCTACCCGCTCGGGCACCCTTTCTAGCGGCCATTGCGATTCTTCGGGAAGGCGGTAGCCACGACAACAGTCTAACGCCGTCGAACACCCTGTGGGTATCCAAATGGTACGCATTCGTCTCTGGCGTTCCGCTTTGCAGAGCGGAACTGCTAGTTCTACGTCTTCATCAGCACCAGCGGCGTGATCTGGCTCGCGACGATCTGCTCGGCCAGGTCGGGCAGGTGCTCGGTCTCGCCGCGGTCGATCGGCGCGTAGATCAGCTCGTGTACCCCGCCGATCAGTCCGCGGGCGGAGAGCCGCGAGAGCTGCTCGTCGCCGCGCAGCTCGTTGAGCGCGCCCTCCATCAACCCAGCGAGGCGCTCCATCGTCTCCGCGCGCCGTGCGCGTGCCGCCGGACCGGCCGCCAGCACCTCGACGATGCACATCCGCGCGACATCGGGTTCGTCAGCGCAGAACTGGAGGAACCCGCGCAGGCCGCGCTCGATCTTCTCCTCCGGCGTCTCGCCCTGCTGGTAGGCCTCTACCGCCAGGCCCAGTGCGTAGTCGATCGCCTCGTCATATGCCGCAAGGAAGCAATCCTCCTTGTCCTCGAACAGCTCGTAGTAGGTGCGGCGCGAGAGGCCCGCGCGTCCCAACAGGCGGCGGACGGTGGTCTCCTGGTAGCCGTACTCGGCCACCGTCTTGGCCATCGCGCGCATCAATCGGTCGCGCTGGATCTTCGTCACCACGGGGCGCGGAATCCCATGCGGGCCGCCGGTCAGCTTGATGTTCGCTTGGTCCCACATACCCCACCACCATAGACGCCAAGTTCTCTCGACGCAACCATAAATTTTGAGTTTCTAGGAACGACGACGTTCTCTGGTCGGTGTACGGATGGCGGTTGCCGGGCGTGGAAATGGCTTTGCAGAGGCGCCCGGGGAGCGGCCTCGGGGTTTTCGAAGCAGAACCAGCCTGGGGGCATAGCCAGACACCGACAGGTATCTGTATGCCGAATGGGCCTAGGCTGCGGAGGCCACGGCGACGGCGGGCTCACGGCCGTCGATCTGCTGCTCGACGGTCGTGAACCAGAGGCTGCGCAGCTCGTCGAGAAGTGCCGGCAGCTGCTCGGCCTCGCCACGGGCGACGCGTGTGTAGATCAGCTCGGTAGTGCCAAGGACGATCAGCTCCGCGGCGAGCGGGGGCATCGGTTCGCCGTGGGTCAGACGCAGGCCCTCGACATAGTTCGTGAACTGGTCGAGGGCGCTGTCGCGACGGGCACGCGCGGCCGGGCCGGCTACGAGCACCTCTACGAGGCAGGTGCGCGCCAGCGCCGGCTCGAGCGAGAAGAACATCAGCACCCCGCTGAAGAGCGCGTCGAGCTGGTCCTGCCAAGCGTCCTTGCCAAGCGCCAGCGTGCGCGTGGCGACGGAGCGCTTCGCCGTGCGCGTCACACGCGCGAGCATCCGGTCGTAGACCGCGACGTAGCAGTGCTCGAGGCTGCGGAAGTGGTCGTAGAAGCGCTGGGGCGCGATCCCGGCTTCGCGAGCGACGCCATCAGGGCTCGTGCCGGCCCAGCCGCGCTCCGATACCACGCGCGTCAGCGCATGGCACAGTGCATCCCTTTCTAGCGCTGCGATCCCGCTTTCCATCCGTGACGCTCCGCTCGTCATCGGCGTTACCCCTGCTAGGCGACGCGAGCATAACGCCGCTGGACGCTCCTGGCTATGGGGTGGTGTTAAGGATCGCCGCGGCCTGGCCCGAGTAAGGATCGCGGCGGAGGGCCTGCTCGGCGGCCGCGACCGCGGCGGCTGAGTCACCCCGATCGAGCTGAAGCGTCGCGATGCGCAGCCACGGCTCGGGATCGCGTGATCGGTCGTGAGCTGCTCGGCGGAGGCTGACGATCGCCTCGCGCGGACGGTTGATCGCGACTAGTGCGTCGGCGGCGGCGTAGAACGGTTCGACCGAGTGGGGATCGAGATCGCGGGCGTCCGCGGCCTCGCGCAGCGCGGCCACCGGGTCGCCCGCGGCGCTCAGCTCGTAGCTGCGCGCCACCGCACGGTCGGCGGCGACGGGCTGCCAGATTGCCCACCCGCAGATCAGGGCGACCGACGCGACCGCGACGCAGACGGCCAGGCGCGCCAGCGGCGGCTGGGGCCGTGTGACTGCGACGGATTCGGGCGACGACGCGGAGCGCACCAGCGGGCCGCGGCCGGCGACGAATCCGGCGGCGACCAGCGCCATCGCCGTCAGACCGGGCACGAACCAGGTCCAGTCGGTAGCCGACTGGACTCCATAGACGATTGCCGCCAAGCCGAGAGCCGCGAGCGCGCTTCGCTCGTCGGTCCACGGCGGGCGGTTCGCTTCCAGCGGTCGCCACCAGCGTCGCGGCTGCAGGCCGGTGGCCCGTGCCGCCGCCACGAGCCATGCCACGAGCAGCAGCAAGGCGGCGGCTCCCCCGAGCAGCCCGAGGTCGCTCAGGGTCTGGGGAGCGAAACCGTGTGCCCGCCGAGCGCCGCCCGCGCCGTCGCGGTGCACGAGTCGCGCTAGCTCGAACGAGCCGGCGCCGAGTCCGTCGAGTGGCCGCTCGTCGAATGCGTCGAACGCCTCGCGCCAGTACCCGAACCGCTCCGATGCCACCGACCCGAGTCGCCCGCCGCCGGTTGGCGGCGCGGCGCTGTCGCTGGTCAGCTCGTCGACGCGGTCGGAGATCGTGCCGGTCAGGCCGCGCTCGCTGGTGGCGACCGACGTCGCCAAGGCGAGCGGGACGAGCGCCACGACGACCGCCACCGCCGCGCCGGCGCGGAAACGCGTTTGCAGCGATGGCTGGTGGCGGGCTCGAACGGCCTCGACGAGGACTCCGACGGCAGATAGCACTACGACTAGCGCGACTAGCAGCAAGCCGAAGTCATCCGCGACCGCCTCGCGTGCAGAGAGCGGCTGCAGGCCGATCCGGAACGGGTCCTTCGACAGCGCCCACGCAATCACCGGGGCGGCCGCGACGCCCGCCGTGATCAGCACGACGAGACTGCGCAGTCGCAGCGGCACGAGCACGAGCCAGAGCGCGCAGCCGACCAGGGCTCCCGCCAGGGCGCCGCGCGACTGGGCGATCAGCAGGGTCGCGATCAGCAGTCCGGTGGCAGGGAATGCCAGCACGCGACCGACCGTGCTGCCCGTCCGCCGGGCGCCAAGCCAGAGTGCGGGAACGAGCCCCACCGCCGCGACGCCGGCAAGCGCGTTCCAGTAGTCGAACGGTTGGCCGATGCGGCCGGAGAGCGCCAGCTCCTCGAACGATGCCGGCCAGACGCGGGTGGCCAGGCCGTAGGCGCAGATCGCAACCGCGGCGAGCAGGATGCCGCGGGCAACGGACACTGCACCTGTGGGCGCCAGGCGCGCGATCGCGATCCCGCCGGCGAAGGTCATGAGATAGGCGAACGTGCGACCGGCCTCGACAGAGGAGAGATCCGGTGCGATCGACCAGCCAACCGAGAAGGCGGTAATCGCCGCGAGCAGTGCGAACGCTGCGAGTGCCGTACCGCCGTCGAGGCGCCCGCGGCGACCGAAGACGACCGCCGCGCAGACCAGGGCGGCGCCGGCTGCGATCAGCAGCAGCTCGACGACGGCGGTGCGCTCGAGTGCACTGCCACCACGTGCGCCCAAGGCGACGCCGAGCAGCGCTGCGGCGAGTGCCGCGCTGGCAACAGACGGTTTAGCTGTTGCCGAAGGGAGGCGCGACACGGCGAAGCGCATTCGCGAAGGCTGGGTTGCGCTTGGCGGCGTACCAGACGCCACCACCGATGCCTGCGCAGAGCAACGCGACGATCGCGAGTACCAGCGGTAGCGAGGGGCCTCCAGAGTCGCTGCCGCCTGCAGCCGTCGCGGCATCGTCCTGGATGAGCTCGTCACTGACGGCTGCGATCTCCTGGTTGCGCTGCTTCTGCTTCTGCTTGGCCTTCTTGGCGGCGACCGCCTTCTCCGCTGGAGTTACGACACCGTCGCCGTCGATGTCGGCGGCGCTCGCTCCTGGCCCGTCGCCGTCGTCGGAGTTATTCGACGCGTCGGCCTTCGCCATCGCGAGCTTCGCCGAATCCTTCGGGTCACCGGGGCGGCATGGCCGGGTTTTGGAACCCCACACGCAGCGCTGCGGTGATCATCTGCCGGCACGTGCCGTACTCGGCGAGGTCCGCTTGGATCTGGGTCAGCGCTGCTCGAAGGTCGGCCTCCGAGTGCTTCTGCTCGAAGACGTCGCTGTCGGCGCAGTCCTGCTCGACGGCGAGCACGCTCGCGCTGGCCTGCGCGGGCATGAGGATCGCCAGAGCGACGAGGGCGGTGGGCAGCAGTAGCTGTCGGATTGTTCTCTTCATGGCATGTGGAGATTCAGGACGTATGGCACACCTACGCCGCTACGTTCCTGCTCGCCGAAGCGTGTGAGGCTAGCAATCGTTCCCGCTGCTACCGCATTCCACACCTGCGGCTGCCAGTGCCTGGCCCATGCCCGCTGCCCAGGCGGCAGGCGTATAGGCAGAGGCGTCCGCGCGGGCGGTTCCTCCCAACTTGGTTCGCAGCTCGTTGTCAGCGGCCAGGGCTCGCAGCCGCGTCGCGAGCGCGTCGGGGTCGCCGGCCGGGACCACGAAGCCATTGCGCCCGTCGCGCACCAGCCCCCCGGCCGCCGCGCCGACGGCGTCCGAAGCGACGACCGGCGTGCGTTGCAGCATCGACTCATTGACGACTAGACCCCACGGCTCGCGAAACGATGCGGTGTGGATCGACGGAAGGACGAGCACGTCAGCGGCGGCGTAGAGCGCGGGGAGGGCGTCTGGACCGACCTGGCCCAGCAGGCTCGCTTCCGGCAGCGAATCCGCGATGTGCTGCTCGAGCGGTCCCTCGCCGGCCAGGGCGAGCCGTGCGCCGGCGCCCAGGTCGGCGCGCCGCCAGGCCTCGATCAGCGTCTCGATTCCCTTCTCGCCGACCAGGCGGCCGACGTAGAGGACGAGCAGCTCGGCGTCGCCCACGGTGCGTTTGCGGGCGGCATCGCGTTCGGCCTCGGCGACCGGCGCTCCGAAGTGGTCGACGTCGACGGCCTGTGGTGCGATCACCACGCCGCCGTCGCTGCCGCGGTAGCGCTCGACGTAGCGGCTGACGTGCGGGCCGTAGGTGGCGACTACGTCGGCGGCACGGTAGAGGTGGCGGGTCGGCAGGAAGGACAGGGCGTGCGCGGGTGTGCGCGGGTGTGCCCAGATCGTCGCCCAGAGCACGAATGGGATTCGACGCGCACGTGCGGCCGCGTAGGCGCCCGGGAGCGCGATCCGCCCGTCGAGTCCGGCGATCACCGCGCGATAGCGGCCCGAGGCCGCAAGCCGCACAGCGCCGGCCTCCGAGGTGCGGTGGACGGTCAGCCCCGGGATCGGCGGGCCGGCGTGCTTGTGGGCGATTACCTCGACGTTCTGGGCCTCGTTCAGCAGCCGGAACGGTTCGCGCCGGTAGGGCGAGACGATGCCGGTGAGCAGGCAGGCTGGGCGAGGGTCGGCCGACATGCCCGGCGGAACATAGCCCGGCTGCGTACTCTGCGCCCGTGGCGACTGTCGACATCGCGATCGTCTCGCTCGGGACGACGATGGGTTGGCGTCGTGGCGACGAGGCGCTCGCCGAGCACATCGAGGCCGCCGGAGCGAGCTGCGAGTTGCGCCCGATGCGGCTGGGCGCCGCCCGCCAGCTCCAACGCTCGATGGCGCTCACCGATGTCGTCCAGGCGCTGGCCTCGCGCCGCGCGGCGCACGACGTCGACGCGCGTGCGGTCGTCTACTCGAGCATCACCGCCGCGCTGCTGCAGCCGTTCCGTCGCCCGCACGCCGTCCGCTTTGACACGATCGCCGCGCTCAGCCGACCTGGGATCGGCGGCGCCTGGCAGCGGCGCCGCGAGCGTACGGTGCTGGGGCGTGCGGACCTGCTGCTGCCTTGGAGCGAGGCGGCGGCGGACGCCGCGCTGGAGTCGGCCAGTCCGAGACGGCCCGACGTGATCGTGCTGCCATGCGTCGTCAGCGTTGGCGACGCGGAGAAGGTCGACGCGCCGGACGCGACCGCCTATGCGGCGAATCCGGAGAAGCGTGGGCTCGACGTGCTCTGCGAGGCGTGGAGCGCGGGCGCTCCGGACGGCGCCCGGCTGGTGGTCGGCGGGATCGAACGCGACGAGGCCTTGCGCTGGCTCGCGCGGAAGGGCGTCGCCGAGCCGCGCGGCGTCGAGTTTGCGGGGGCTGTGCCGCGCGAGCGCTGGACCTCGCTGGTCGCCGGGTCGCGCGTCTACGTCAGCGCCGCTCGCTATGAGGACTGGGGCGTCGCTCAGATGGAGGCGCTTGCTGCTGGGACCCCGCTGGTGACGGTCCCGACACCAGGACCGAACGTCGCCCTGCCGATCGCCCGCCAGCTCGCGCCGGAGCTGGTCGCGGCCGATGCAACGGCGCCCGCGCTTGCCACTTCGCTCCGCGCTGGCCTTGCCCTCGGTGAAGCGACCCGCGCCGACTACGCCGCCGTGGTTTGCCGCCTGCTCGAGCGCTACTCCGATGCGGCGCTGCGCAAGGTAGTGGCCGAGCGCGTCGTACCCGCCCTCTTGGGGTGATATGCACGACATACGTGCATATCGCCGCAACAGTTGTCGACGCCTAGGCCAGTAGCCGTTCGTAGATCGCCGTCCAGCGGTCGCGGATCGCGTCGTAGCCGTAGCGGTCACGGGCGCGGGCGGCGAGAGCGGGGCCGTCGAAGTCACGCGCGAGGGCGGTGCGGATCGCGGCTGCGAGTGCTGGCGGGTCGGCGGGCGGGACGATCTCGCCAGCTGCATCGTCGACGAGCTCCGGCACTCCGCCGACGCGCGTCGTCACCGCCGGTAGCCCACTTGCCTGCGCCTCGATCAGGACGACTGGGAGATTCTCGGCGAGGCTCGGCAGGACGAAGAGGTCGGCGTCGCGCATCAGCTCGGCGACCTCCTGCTTCGACCGCTCGCCGAGAAAGCGGACGCGGTCGCCGAGATCGAGCGTCCTGACCTGGCGTTTGAGATCAGCACGCAGCTCGCCGTCGCCGACGACGTCGAGCGTGACTTGGGGGAGGTCGGTCAGCGCTTCGAGCAGATAGCGGTGGCCCTTCTTCTCGGCGAGCGCGGCGATGTTGAGCAGTCGCCCGTCGCCGGGGCGCCGCTCGCTGCTTGGCGCGAACGTCTCGGTGTCGACGACGTTCGGCACGACCTCGAACGTCGCCCGCGGTGCGAGCTCGCGCAGATGTCCGGCCAGCTCTTCGCTGACGGGCGCCACGAGGGCGGCATGCTCGAACGACCACTTGGCGATCAGGCGGTCGTAGCCGCTGACGAGGCCGCGCTGGAAGCCCGTGTAGTGCTCGGTGATCACCACCGGCGCTCGGCCCAGGTGGCCGAGCGCGAGCGCCGGTGGGGCCGCCTCGAAGACGTGGGCGTGGACAACGTCCGGCCGCCAGCCCTCGCGTCGCAGGCGACGCCAGGCGGCGAGCATGCCGAGCAGCTGGCAGCCCATCGCGGCCGGGCGGAGGAATGGGCGGCGGTAGCGGACGCGCAGCGTGCGGATGCCGTCCTCGACGGCGTCCTCGAGCCGGAAGATCGCGAAGTCGGGTCGCGGCGTGGCGAGCGAGGCGAGGACGACGACGTCGTGCTCGGTGGCGAGCGCGCGCGCGTGCTCGCGGCAGAAGGCGCCGAACACCGGCCGATCCGGCCACGGGTACCACTTCGGCACGACGAGCAGCTTCAACCGCTTCACGACGGCAGCCGCCTGATCGTCTCCAGTGTTTGCTGCGCCTCCTCGGCGGTCACGTAGGGCCGCCCGGCAAGGAAGTGGCGCGCCTCCTCGATCGCCTCGGCGTGGGTGTAGGTCGTGGCGACCTTCTGCGACTCGTGGCGGACCGGCAGCGAGTCGAGGATGCCGAGCCGCCAGCCCCGCTCGCGTGCAAGCGCGCCCCAGTGGTTGTCGAGCCCCCAGCCGAAGCGCAGCTCCGGGAACGGTGTCAGCTCGGTCGCGGCGCGGCGCGAGAAGATCGTCACCGGGCCGATCTCCACATAGGCGGTGCGACGGGCGAGCGAGAACGGACGCCGTCGCGTCACTCGCCAGGCGGCATGGCTGCGCATCGTCTGCGCCGGCTGGGCGATGTCGAGCCCCAGCCGCTCGCAGAGCGCCAGCGCGCGGTCGAGGAAGCGCGGCGCCAGCTCGACGTCGTCGTCGGAGACGATCAGCCAGTCGAAGCCGGCGAGCGGCGGGGCCGCAGCGAGCAGCCGGTTGAGGTTCTCGAACTTGCCGCCGCTCAGCTCGCTGAGAACCGTCCCAGAGGCGAGCGCCGCATCGGCTGAGCCCGTAGCGCCGAACGCGAACGTGACTTCATGATGCCTGGAGTCCAGGCGCGGCGCGGCGCGTGGAAGCAACGACCCAGGGCGGTAGATCGACAGCACGAGAACGCGCTGACGCGCCTGTTTGGCGGCCAGACGATCGAGCCGGGGACCGTTCAGCGCCGCCAGGCCGGCCAGGTTGAACGTCCAGTCCGCGGAGGTACGCGTGACAGTCAGTCGCTTGCCGGCGACGGTGCCCGACTCGCCGGAGAGGAAGCGCGCGGGGTCCGGGAGCGGATCGTTCATCGCCCGCGCAACGTCTCGACCAGACGTCCGGTCGAGTGGGCGCCCATGATCAGGCCCTGCGCGCAACGACGGCGAGCCGTGTGCCAGCCCGCGCCGACCAGATCGCGCAGCTCGCGCCGCAGCGGATGCGCCGTTCCCTTGCGGCGGTCGTTGCGTACCGCCGCGCGACCGCGGCGGTACTCCGCACGCGCGAGTGAGCGCAGCCGGGCATCGTCGCCGGCGCGGCGGTGGTCGAGCCCGGCGGCGGCGAGGTAGGCGACGCGCCCGCCGTTGGCGTGCAGACGGATCAGCCACTCCTCCTCGTCGCCGTAGATCGGTATCTCCTCGTCGAATCCGCCGATTCGCTCGATCGCGCTCCGCCGCACCGCCATGTTGGCGCTCCAGACGAAGTCGGCCTCGCGGTCTTGCGGACCGAGGTCGAGGGTCGTCACCGGCGCGGGCTCACGTCCGCAGAAGTGCGGCGCCGGCCCCTCGAGGCTGGCGCGAATCGGGCCTCCGACGGCCTCCGCCCATGGATGGCGTTCGGCGCCGTCGGAGAGCGCGCCAACCCACCCAGGTGGCACGCGCACGTCGTCGTCGATCAGCGCGATCAGCGGCGCGCGCGCAACGTCGATGCCGGTGTTGCGAGCGGCGTTCGGACCGCGGGAGCGCTCGTGGCGCTCGTAGCCGACGCCGGCACGCTGGGCGACCGCCGCCGTCGTGTCGTCGGAGCCGTCGTCTACGACGATCACCTCGTAAGGCACCCCCGATGACTGCTCGGCAAGTGAGGCAAGCGTGACCTCTAGATACCCGGCGCGGTTGCGGGTAGGCACCACGACGGAGACGGCCGGCTCGGTCATCGCGTCGGTAGGTTAGCTGCGGTGTCCGTAGGCCCGCGCGTGCTCGTAGTGCACAACCGTTACCGAATAGAGGGTGGCGAGGAGCGCTCGGTGGAATTGCAGCTGCGGGCGCTCGAGGCGGCTGGGGTCGAGCACGCCGTGTTCGAGCGGCGGTCGGGCGACATCGGTCGAGCCGGGGCCGCGCTAGCCCTGCTGCGGGGTGGCGCCGATCCAGAAGAGCTCGCGGATGCGGTGCGTCTGCTGACGGGCTCCGGAGCGGGAGCCGCTCCCACCGTCGTCCACGCCCACAACACGGTTCCACTGATCGGGGCCGCCGGCCTCGCGGCCGCGCGCGGCGCCGGCGCGCGGGTAGTGCTCCATCTCCACAACGTGCGGATCTTCTGCGCGACCGGCTTCGGCGAGCGCGACGGCGCGCCCTGTCAGCGCTGCCGCGGTCGCAACACACTGCCCGGGCTGGCGCTCAACTGTCGCCGGTCGCTACCCGAGGCGGCGGTCTACGCGACCGCGCTGTCGCTGCATCAGTCGCGGCTGATGCGGACAGTCGACCGCTTCGTCACTCCGAGTGCCGCTGCCCGTGACGAGCTTGTGGCGCGCGGCCTGCCACGCGGGCGCGTCGACGTGCTGCGGCACTACCTGCCGGCCGATGCGTTCAGCGAGCGCTCCGCGGCGGGGACGGGCGGCTACGCGCTCGTCGCGTCGCGTCTGTCGCCCGAGAAGGGAATCGAGGACGCGCTGCGCGCCTGCCTCGACGCTGGCGTCCCGTTGCGGATCGCCGGCGAGGGGCCCGAGCGGGCACGGCTCGAGGAGCTCGCCTGGGAGGCGGGGATCGCCGGTGACGTCACCTTCCTCGGTCGGTTGTCCGCCACCGACGTCCGTCGTGAGCTCACGGGCGCCGCAATGGTCCTGATGCCGTCGCGCTACCACGAGTTCTCGCCCTACTCGGCGCTCGAGGCGATGGCCGCTGGAGTTCCGGTCGTGGCGACCG
>CAMLNW010000074.1 GCA_946481495.1 uncultured Actinomycetes bacterium | reverse complement strand
GACCTGGCGGTTGCGCGCGCGCAGCTCGGGGATGCGGCGGATGCGGCCGAACTCGGTGGCGACGAAGCCCTCGTCGGTCGCCCGCTCGATCGTCGTGTCGATGAACGCCTTGACGGCTGGGAACCGCTCCAGGTAGCGATCGATGAACTCCTGCGCCTCGCCCTGCGGGATCTGCAAGCGGTCGGCGAGCCCGAACGCCGACAGGCCGTAGACGATCCCGTAGTTGACCATCTTCGCCTTCGAGCGCGTGCCGGGATCGACCTTCGTCCTCTCCTCGCCGAGGATCCAGGCGGCGGTCGCGGTGTGGACGTCCTCGCCGCGGCGGAAGATCTCCTTCAGCACCTCCTCGCCGGCGATGTGCGCGAGCAGCCGCAGCTCGACCTGCGAGTAGTCGGCCGAGATCAGCCGGCAGCCCTCCTCGGCGACGAAGCAGGCGCGGATCTCGCGGCCGCGCTCAGTGCGCACGGGAATGTTCTGGAGGTTCGGGTTGCTGCTCGAAAGCCGGCCGGTAGCGGCCGTGACCTGGCTGAATGTCGTGCGCAGGCGGCCGTCGTCGCCGAGCAGCGCCGGGAAGGCGTCGAGGTAGGTCGACTTGAGCTTGGTCAGCTCGCGCCACTGCTCGATCATCGGGACGATCTCGTGCTCGTGGCGGATCGCCGCGAGCACGCGGGCGTCGGTCGAGAAGCCCGTCTTGCCGCGCCGCTTCTTCGACAGCTCGAGCTTGGTGAAGAGGATCTCGGCGAGCTGCTGCGGCGAGCCGATGGTGAACTCCTCGCCCGCCGCGTCCCAGATCTGTCGCTCGAGGGCTGTCGCCTCATCCCCGATCCGCGTCGCGATCTCGCGCACGCGGCCGACGTCGAGCCTCACGCCGGCACGCTCCATCTCGACCAGGACCTCGACCAGCGGCAGCTCGATCTCCTCGAGCAGCCGTGTCAGCCCGAGCTCCTCGAGCGTCTCGCGCTGGCTGGCGGCGAGTGCGTGCAAGAGCACCACCTGTTCCGCCGCCTCCTTCGCGCGGTCCTCCCCCTTCGCGCCCTGGATCTCCGCTCCCAGCCCGAGATCGCTCGCCAGCTCGTCGAGCGGATAGGTACGGCGAGCCGGGTCGATCAGGTACGCGGCGACGAGCGTGTCGTGCTCAAGCGGAGGCGCGGCGATCGCGGCGTCGTGAGCTCCTCCAGCCGTCGCCCATGACGTGACGGGCCGCTCCGAGACGGTCAGCGTCTTCCAGTCGTGCGCCGTCAAAGGCCGGTCGCCCCAGGCGGCGACCACCTCGGTCAGCGTCTGCGCCTCGCCGGCGAGCGCCTCCTTGTTGCCGCCATAAGCGGCGAACGACAGCGGCTCGTCGTCGCCGAAGCCGGGGAGCTGGTCCTCTGGCGGCTCTGGGCGATCTGCCCAGAGGGCAACGTGGTCGCCGGTCAGCGACGACAGCTCCGCCGGCGCGACCCTGCGCACCCGCACGGCCGTGGTCGAGCTCGCCGCCGGCATCGGCGCCGCCGCCTCGCCGTCGCCGAACACCTCCTCGAGCCGCCGCAGCGGGTCGCGCTCACTGCCGAGCAACTGCTCCCACTGGCGGCGCGGTCGGGCTCGCGCGCGAGCAGGTCGTCGAAGTCGACCTGCTCGACCGGCACGTCGCGGATCGAGGTCGCGAGCTGCTTGGAGATCCGCGCGTCCTCGGCGTGGTTGGTCAGGTTCTCCTTGCGCTTGGCGCCGGAGATCTGGTCGACACTGGCGAGGATCGTCTCGAGGTCGCCGAACTGCTGCAGTAGCGTCGCGGCCGTCTTGTCGCCGATCCCTGGAACGCCGGGGATGTTGTCGGAGGTGTCGCCCTTGAGCCCGTAGAAGTCGGGGATCGACTTCGGCGGGATACCGTAGCGGTCGAGCACCGCCTGGGCGTCGTAGATCTTGGTGTCAGTGATGCCGCGGCCGGTCGCCATCACGCGCACACCGTCCTCGACGAGCTGGAAGCTGTCGCGGTCGCCGGTGACGATCATCACCTCGGTGCCATGCTCTCGCGCGCGCTTCGCGAGCGTTGCGATCACGTCGTCGGCCTCGTAGCCCTCGCAGCTGACGTTCATGTAGCCGAATGCCTCGACGAGCGGCGTGAAGTGCGGGAACTGCTCGCGCAGCAGGTCGGGCCGCGACGGCCGATCGCCCTTGTACTCGGGGTAGACCTCCTTGCGCCCCGACGCGCCGGCGTCCCAGACGACGATCGTCGGCTTGCTGCCGTACTCGGTCAGCAGCTTGACGAGCATCGACGCGAAGCCGAAGATCGCGTTGGTCGGCTGGCCCTTCGACGTGGCGATCGACTCCGGCAGCGCGAAGAAGGCGCGGTAGACGAGGCTGTTGCCGTCGATCAGGAACAGCTCCTTGGGCGACTCCGGCGGCACGCGCCCAGGCTACTGAGCCGCGCGGCCCGAGCCGAGGTCGGCCGGTCTATATCTTTGGCGCCCCCATGGCTATCCCAAGCGCACAGTTCTCACTGACGTTGCGCGTCGAGCTCCCGCACGAGTCCGGCACGTTGAGCAAGGTGACCGCCGCGATCTCGAAGGTAGGCGGAGCGATCGTCGCGGTCGACACCGTCGAGGCTGGCGGCGACGGGACGATCCGCGAGATCACGATCGACTGCGAGAGCCAGGACCACCGCGGCCGCGTCATCAAAGCCGTCCAGAGCGTCCAGGAGGCCAAGCTCGTCGAGACGACCGACCGCACCTTCGAGCTGCACCGCCGCGGCAAGATCTACACCGGTCTCTCCTCCGCGCTGAAGACGCGTGACGACCTCTCGATGGCCTACACGCCCGGCGTGGCGCGCGTCTGCACGGCGATTGCCGAGAACCGCCAGAAAGCGTTCAAGTACACGATCAAGGCGAACACGGTCGCCGTCGTCACCGACGGCACGGCGGTGCTCGGCCTCGGCGACATCGGCCCCGAGGCGGCGATGCCCGTGATGGAGGGCAAGGCGATGCTCTTCAAGGAGTTCGCCGATGTCGACGCGTTCCCGATCGCGCTCGACACCAAGGACCCCGAGAAGATCATCGAGACGGTCAAGCTGATCGCCCCGACCTTCGGCGGCATCAACCTCGAGGACATCTCCTCGCCGCGCTGCTTCGAGATCGAGCAGCGGCTGATCGAAGAGCTCGACATCCCCGTCTTCCACGACGACCAGCACGGCACCGCGATCGTCGTGCTTGCCGCGCTGCTGAACGCCTGCCGCCTGACCGGCCGCAACATCGAGGACCTGTCCGTGTCGATGGCCGGCGCCGGCGCGGCCGGCGTAGCCTGCGCGAAGATCATGATGGGCGCCGGGATCACCAAGTTCGTCGCCTGCGACCGCTTCGGCGCGATCCATACCGGCCGCGAGGACTACGAGGCCGGCTCGATGAACGCCCCCAAGCGCTGGCTGGCCGAGAACACCAACGAGGAGCGCCGCGACGGCTCGCCGGCCGACGTGCTCGAGGGCACCGACCTCTTCGTCGGCCTGTCCGGTCCGGGGATCATCACCGCCAAGGACCTGCAGCGGATGAACCCCGACCCGTTCGTCTTCGCGATGGCCAACCCGAACCCCGAGGTCAAGCCGGAGGACGCCGCCCCCTACGTGCGCGTGATGGCGACCGGCCGCTCCGACTACCCGAACCAGATCAACAACGTGCTCGCCTTCCCGGGCATCTTCCGCGGCGCGCTCGACGTGCGCGCGCGCAAGATCAGCGAGGAGATGAAGATCGCCGCCGCGAAGGGAATCGCCGCGGTGATCGACGACGAGGAGCTGACCGAGGACTACATCATCCCCTCGGTGTTCAACCGCGACGTGGCCCGCGAGGTCGCCCGCGTGGTCGCCGAAGAGGCCGAGCGCGAGGGCGCGGCCCGGCTCGACGACCAGACCGCCGAGTTGAGCCTCCCAAGCTAGCTCTCATCCGACCGGCGCGGCTCCGCGTAAGGTCAAGAGGATGAAGGTCACCGTCACGGGCGCAACCGGGATGCTCGGCCGTCCACTCGTCGAGGCGCTGCTCGACCGCGGCGACGAGGTGACCGTGCTGACGCGCGACGCCGGCAAGACGGAGCGCCTGTTCGGCGGTCGCGCGGCCGCCGCCGTCTGGACCGACCCTCAGGGCGAGCAGCCGCCGCAGATCGCCCTCGGCGGCCGTGACGGCGTCGTCCACCTGCTCGGCGAGCCGGTGGCCCAGCGCTGGACCGACGCCGCCCGCCGCGAGATCCGCGACTCGCGCGTCCTGGCGACGCGCAACCTCGTCGCCGCCCTGCGCGAGCTCCCCGACGGCGAGCGGCCCGGCGTGCTGGTCTCACAGTCGGCGAGCGGCTTCTACGGCCCGCGTGGCGACGAGCCCGTCACCGAGGACGCGCTGGCCGGCGACGACTTCCTCGCCCGGGTCTGCGCCGACTGGGAGGGCGAGGCGCACGCCGCCGCGGGGCTCGGCATGCGCGTCGCCCTCACACGTACCGGAGTCGTGCTTTCGGAAAGCGGCGGAGCACTCGAGAAGATGCTGCCGCCGTTCAAGCTGGGGATCGGCGGACCGGTCGCCGGCGGCCGTCAGTACATGCCGTGGATCCACACCGACGACGTCGTCGGCGCGCAGATCTTCTGCCTCGACGACAGTGGCGCCACGGGCCCGCTCAACCTGGCGGCGCCGGCGCCCGTGACCAACGCCGAGTTGTCGAAGACACTCGGCCGCGTCCTCCACCGGCCCGCCTTCGCGCCGGTTCCGGGACTCGCGGTCAAGGCGCTCTACGGCGACATGGCCCAGATCGTCACGACTGGGGTCCGTGCCGTCCCAGCGCGTCTGCAAGAGCTGGGCTACGAGTTCAGCGAGCCCCAGCTCGAGCGAGCGCTGAGGCTCGCTACCGGCAAGGACTGACCGGCAGCGGCGCGGCCTTGGCCGCCTTCACGACAGCGCGCCGGTCCGGCCCGGCCGCGTCGACCGCGGCGAGCGTCAGCCGCATCGCCTCGCGGCCAAGCAGGCGCGCGCAGTGTGCCGACCGCGCCGACAGCTGCCGCTGGCGCGCGGCCACGGGACCGCTGATCAGCGCCACGCCCGGCAGCCGTGCAGCGATTGCGGCAAGCACGGCGCGCGTCGGCCGGCTGTCGGGCGCGATGTAGACGATCACCTGGGGATCGCTGTCCACGAGATCGTCGGCGAGGTCGCTGATGCTGTCGGGATCGTCGTCAGGTCCGGGGGCGGCGAATCGATCGATCGTCTGCGGCTGCCCGGTGCCGATCAGGCCGAGCAGCATCGCTTCGAACTCGTGGTCGGCGATCCCGTCGCCAGTGACGATCGCCAACCGCCGCGTGTTGCGGGCACGCAGGTCGCCGACCACCCGGCGGGCGGCGCCGAGATCGGATGGCACGAGCCGGACGAACGTCCGCAGCTCCGACGGGTAGTAGCGCTCCGGCCCGGCCCGCGGACGGCCCGGAGGCCGGCGCGTGAGGCTCGTCAGGGTGTCGGCCGGCGACACCTGGAGGATCTGCTCGCGGTTGGTGACCGGCAGCGACACCGCCGACGCGCCGCGGTCAAGCTCGCCGATGTAGGCGATCGTCGTCGGGTCCTCGACGGCGCGATCGGCGTTCGACTCGACCGTGCCGGGATCCCAGGTGTCGTCGCCGGGGCGCGTCGAAGGCAGCGTCACCAGCTTGACCTTGCGACCGGCGGCCTCCCCACCGGCAGCCGCGAGCGCCTGGCGCATACCGGCCACGGCCGCCTGCCCGGCGCGGGCCTCGGCGCCGTGCTCCGGCACGCTGGCGTAGACGGTCAGGGTGTCGCCACGGACGCGCGTCGACTCGGGATCGTCGTCGCCACAGGCGCTGACCGACGCCACGGCGACGGCGAGCAAGAGCGGGAGGGCGCGGCGCACAGCCGCGGATTCTAGGAAGAGCGCGGCTACTGCTCGCCTGGCGCCGCTGTCTTGCCGGTCAAGATCTGCTTGACGAACGGCAGCGCGATCCTCACCGCGGCGGCCGCGAGCGCGACGAATCCAGTGAACAGGAACGCGTCGAACGCCTTGATGCCGAAGGCCCAGGCGACGATCCAGACGACGAGGCCGAAGGTGAGGGTGACTAGAACGATCATGGGCGCGGCAGATTATCGGAGCGCGTCGGACAACTCGCCGACGACCTCGCCGACCGCCTCCGCCCCGCCCTCGCCGGCCGCGCGCACGATGCGGCTGCCAACGATCGCGCCGTCCGCGAGATCGCCGACGGTCGCGGCCTGCGGACCGGTCGAGATGCCGAAGCCGACCGCCACCGGGACGCTTGTCGCCGCGCGGACCCGCTCGACCAGCTGCGGCAACTCGGGCGGTAGCTCGTCGCGCTCGCCGGTCGTCCCGGCAAGCGACACGGCGTAGACGAAGCCGCGCGCCTGGCGACCGATCTCCGCGACCCGCTCGGGCGTGCTCGACGGGGCGACGAGCGGCACCAGCGCCAGCCCCGCCGCGTCGCAGAGCGCCCGCGTGGTGGCTGCCTCGTCCTGCGGCATGTCGGGCACGATCAAGCCAGCGGCTCCGGCCGCGGCTGCCGCGCGCACGAAGCGGTCGGTCCCATCTGCCAGGACGATGTTCGAGTAGACCATCAGCACGACCGGGACGCGCTCGGAGAGGCCCTTGCAGACACCCAGCACGTCGTCTGGGGTGACGCCGGCCTCGAGCGCCGCGGTGCCGGCCGCGTGGATCACGGGTCCGTCCGCAAGCGGATCCGAGAACGGGATCCCCAGCTCGATCAGATCGGCGCCGGCGTCGATCGCCGCGAGCCCGGCCGCGAGCGACTCGTCGACCGACGGGTAGCCGCCCATCAAGTAGGGCATCAGCGCGGCCCGCTTGCCGTGATCGGCGAAGGCCGTCGCGATCCGCTGCGCGCCCTCGAGCTCCCCGACGGCGTTCAACGCGCCAGCACCTCGGCGAGGTCCTTGTCGCCGCGCCCCGACAGCACGAGCGCGTCGATGCCGCCGGCGTTCGGATTGGCTAGCAGCCAGGCCAGCGCGTGCGACGGCTCGAGCGCTGGAATGATCCCCTCGAGCCGCGCCAGCCGCTTGAAGGCGGCGACGGCGTCGTCGTCCTCGACGGCGACGTAGCGGACACGACCCTCGTCGCGCAGCCAGGCATGCTCGGGACCGGAGCCCGGGTAGTCGAGCCCGGCAGAGACCGAGTGCGCCTCCAGCACCTGGCCGTCGGCGTCCTGCAGCACCGCCGACATCGCACCGTGCAGCACACCGCGCGCGCCTGTCGTCAACGGCGCCGAATGGCGGCCGGTCTCGAGCCCGTCCCCCGCGGCCTCGACGCCGATCAGCTCGACCTCGCTGTCGAGCACGAACGGCGCGAACGCGCCGATCGAGTTCGAGCCGCCGCCGACACAGGCGATCACCCGGTCGGGCATGCGCCCCTCGACCTGCTGGATCTGGTCACGCAGCTCGTCGCCGATCACACGCTGGAGGTCGCGCACCATCGCCGGATACGGCGCCGGCCCGACGGCCGAGCCGATGATGTAGTGGGTCGTCGCGGCATTCGCGACCCAGTCGCGGATCGCGGCGCTGACCGCCTCCTTGAGCGTCCGCGCGCCGGCCTCGACCGCCTCGACGCGCGCGCCGAGCAGCCCCATCCGCTCGACGTTCGGCTTCTGGCGGCGCATGTCCTCGCTGCCCATGTAGACGACGCATTCGAGGTCCAGCAGCGCGCACGCGGTCGCCGTCGCGACCCCGTGCTGGCCGGCGCCGGTCTCGGCGATGATCCGCCGCTTGCCCATCCGCTTCGCCAGCAGCGCCTGGCCGAGCGCGTTGTTGATCTTGTGGGCGCCGGTGTGGTTGAGATCCTCACGCTTGAGGTAGACCTTCGCGCCGACCTCCTCGGACAACCGGCGCGCCAGGTAGAGCGGCGTTGGCCGGCCAACGTAATCGCGCAGCAGACCGTCGAGCTCCGCCTCGAACGACGCATCGCCAGCAGCCTCGATCCACGCCTGCTCGAGCTCGTCGAGCGCCGGGATCAGCGTCTCTGGGACGAAACGGCCGCCGTAGGGGCCGAACTCACGCTCACGGCCGTCGACAGGAGTCATGCGGCTGATGATGACGCATCGACTCTGCGCAGAGAACGTCGGCCGGACGCAAGCGTCCGGCCGACGAGCATCACTACGCGCCGTAGGTCAGATTGCAGTTGGTCAGATACCGGTAGACGTTGCCCGAGTAGTGATCCTTGTCAGTCAGGCAGTTCCAGCGTACGCTGGCCCACGCCTGATCCGTCGGCGTGCTTCCACGAGTCCACCAGCACCTGATCGCCGTGTTGTTGATCCGGGAGCAGTCGCGATACCTGGTCGCCCAGTGGTACGAGTTATTGGCGAGCAGCGTGTATTGCTGGTCCCATGCCCCGCTGGCCGCCAAGTCCGGCGTCGAAGACTGAATCAGCACGTCGCGCGTGAGCGCTGATGCCGAAGCCGGCACGACAACGGCGATCGCAGCAGCGATCGCTAGAGCGCTTGCAAACTTCTTCAAGGTAACCCTCCTAGCTTGGCCCGGTCCCTCCCGGGCTCGATTGACAACGCCGGGCCAACTGGCCTGACCTCAGCGATCTTAGTGGGAGACGAGATCTGCTGCCGACACTGCTTCCTGAAACGCCTCGAGCCGCTCAGGATCCTTGTGCCCCGGACTGGACTCGGTGCCGCTGGCGCTGTCGACGGCAAACGGACGAACGGCGTTGATCGCCTCCCCCACGTTGTCGACGGTCAAGCCTCCCGAGAGCACGACAGGCACGCTGCCGCGATGGTGGCGCAGCAGATCCCACTCGAACGTCGCCCCAGTCCCGCCACGCACATTCGGCACGTATGCGTCGAGCAGATGGAAGTCGGTTCCAAACGCCTCAATGCCGCGCACCGAAGCAGCATCCTTGACGCGCACCGCCTTCATCGTCTTGCAGCCGGTCCGGCGAGCTGCCTCACGACAGTAGATAGGCCCCTCGTCGCCGTGAAACTGAAGCAGCGACAGTCCATAGCGGTCGGCTGCCAGCGCGACCTCGTCGAGCGTCGCGTTGACGAACACTCCCGCGATCTCGCAGCGCCGGTGCAGCGCTGCGCCGATCTGCTCGGCGACCGCGGGATGACAGGCGCGCGGGCTACCTGGCCAAAGGATCAGCCCGACCGCCCAGGCGCCGAGATCGGCGCAGCGCTGGGCGTCGTCGAGGTTTGTGATGCCGCAGGACTTGACTCGGGTCACACGACAATCGTCGCAGGCCCGCCCTGGAGGGACGGGCCTGCGTGTATTCCGAGCCGACTCCGTGGGAGCGATCGAGCCGGCTATGGAAGTTCTCTACGGAAGGTCCGGCAACGTGCCGTCGCCCTGATCCTGCTCGCTTCCTTGCAGCGACGCGGGCCGCTTGCCGAGCTCGACCTCGACGGTCTTGCGCTCGTCGCCGCGGTAGAAGACGACTTCGACCTTGTCGCCGGGCTGGGCATTCGCGATCGCCGCCGGCACGTCGTCCGACGACTTGACCTCCTTGCCGTCGACCTCGACGATCAAATCGCCTCCGGCGCGAATCCCATCCGCTGTCGAAGTACCTCCCGCCCGCAGGCCAGCCTTGTCGGCCGGGCCGTTCTCGACGACCTCCTGAACAAGCGCACCCTGGTCCGCCGCGAGGTTGAAGTCACGTGCGATGTCCTGGGTCACGCCGACCATCTTGATGCCGAGATAGGCACGCTCGATCTCCTCGCCCTGCTTGAGCGTTGGCAGCAGCTTCTTGACCGTGTTGATCGGAACAGCGAACCCGATGCCGACCGATCCAGAGGACGTTCCGCCAGTAGCGATCTGAGAGTTGATCCCAACGACACGTCCGTCCGCATCGAGCAGCGGACCACCGGAATTACCTGGATTGATGGCCGCGTCGGTCTGGATGACGTTCTCGATCGCGAACCCATTGGGCGCCTCGATCTGACGCTGCTTGGCTGACACGATGCCGGTGGTCACCGAACGGGTGTAGGTGCCGAAGGGGTTGCCGATCGCGATCAGGGGATCCCCGACCTGGACGCTCGACGAGTCACCCAGCGGGAGAGGCTTGAGATCCACCTCGTCTGGATCGACCCTCAGCACCGCTACGTCCGTAGACACATCTCGTCCGAGTACCTCGGCGTCGATGAAATCCCCGTCGTCCTCGAACCGGACGCTGACGTCATTAGACCCGTCGACCACGTGGGCGTTGGTCAGGATCGTTCCGTTCTTGTCCACCACGAAACCCGAGCCGGTGGCGGTACCGCCTTGATCGGGGCTTCCAAATGGCGACGTAGACCCAGAGCTGGACACCTGAGCTTGGATGAAGACGACGCCTTGCCCCTCCTCCTTGTAGATGTCGGCGACCGTGCGGCCCCCGCCGACATCCGCCACGGCACGCGTCGGCAGCGCGGTGCGCTCGACGGTCGTCGTGTCGTCCCCGGTGTCGATCACGTCGGTCGCGATCAGCGCGGCACCGAGGACGAGCACGAGCAGCCCCCCAAGTGCCCCGGCCAGGAAAGTTGGAATCGATGAGCGCTTCTGTGGCGGGGTCGTGTCGTTCATGACACGCAGTCTTAGCTGTGCTGCTTAAGCGCGCCTAAAAGCCCGCGCACCGCGGCCTCTGGGTCGTCGGCGCGCATCACGGTCTCGCCGACTAGGACCGCATCGACGCCAACACCCTCGAGCTCCTCGATCTGCTCCCGGCGGACGATGCCCGACTCCGAGACGACGACCTTGCCGGCCGGGACGTCCGGCAGCAGGTCGAAGGTCCGCGCGACGTCGACGCTGAAGTCCGTCAGATCGCGGTTGTTGATCCCGATCACGTCGGCGTCGATCGCGAGCGCCACTTCAAGCTCGTCGGGCTTGTGAACCTCAACGATCGCGTCGAGATCGAGCTCGCGTGCCCCCGCCAGCAGGTTGGCCAGGGCGTCGTCGCCGACCGAGCCAACGACTAGCAGGACGGCATCGGCGCCAGCCGCGCGCGCCTCATAGAGCATGTAGGGATCGACCGTGAAGTCCTTGCGCAGGATCGG